>NZ_QKTQ01000010.1:0-71398 GCF_003234875.1 Curtobacterium sp. MCBD17_028
TATAAGAGACAGGGGCTACAGCGCCGCAACCCACTCGTCCGTCCCGTCGGTGAACCGCTGGTGCTTCCAGATCGGCACCTCGTCCTTGACCCGGTCGACGAGCGCGGAGCACGCCGCGAAGGCCTCGGCCCGATGCGGTGACGCCACGACGGCCGCGAGCGCGACGTCCCCGACGACGAGGTCCCCGACCCGGTGCAGGACCCCGATCCGGACACCGGGGTGCTCCCCTGCGATCGCCCCGGCAACCCCCGCGATGACGGCCGCGGCCGTGGGGTGCGCCTCGTACCCGAGCGCGTGCACGCCCTTGCCGCCGTCGTGGTCGCGCACGACCCCGGCGAAGGTCACGACCGCACCGTCGGCGTCGGTGGGGACCACGGCCTCCAGCTCGGCGACGCTGATCGCGCGGTCGACGACGTCGGCGCGCACGACGGCGTCGGCGCGCACGACGGCGTCGGGGAGGCCCGGCTCGCCCCCGCCACCGGACCCGGCTCGGTCAGCACCATCGACGGGGAGGCCCGGGGCCGCGTGCGCCCCGCCGCGCTCGTCGCTCACGACGCACCTCCGGCACCGCGGGGCGCGTGTCCCTCGCCGGCGACCTGGTCGAGCAGGTGGTCGAGCACGCCGTCGATGACGTCGAAGCCGTCGCGGACACCCCCGCGCGACCCGGGCAGCGTGACGACGAAGGTCCCGCCCGCGGCGAGGCCGGCCACACCGCGGGTGAGCAGGGCGCGGGTCGATGCCTGGGCCCCGCGCCGACGGAGCTCCTCGATGATCCCGGGGATCTCGAGGTCGATGAACGGCGCGACGGCCTCGGGCGTGCGGTCGGTCGGGGTGACACCGGTGCCACCCGTGAGCACGACGATCCTGGCGCCGCCGGCGAGTTCGGCCGCGACGATGTCGGCGATCGGGCCGCCGTCGGCCACGATGACAGCGCTCTCGACACTGAACCCGCGCTGCCGCATCCAGTCGCAGATCACGGGGCCGGTGGTGTCGAGGGACTCGTCCGCGGCGGCCTGGGTGGACACGACGACGACGGCACCGCGGCCGCGACCGGCGGACGATGCCCCGGCCCCGGACCCGGCTCCGGCCGCAGCCCCGGTCCCGAACTCGGCCCCGGCGGCGTTCGCCGGCGTCGGTGCCCCGGTCGCCGACACGTCCCCGCTCACGACGCGCTCCAGTCGCCCGAGCGGCCGCCGTGCTTCTCGAGCACCCGGACGTCCGTGACGACGGCGCTGCGGTCGACGGCCTTGACCATGTCGTAGACGGTCAGGGCCCCGACGCTCGCGCCGGTGAGGGCCTCCATCTCGACGCCGGTGCGGGCGGTGGTCCGGACGGCGACGGTGACGACGACCCGGTCGTCCTGCCCCGTGACCTCGACCTCGACGCCGCTGATCGGCAGCGGGTGGCAGAGCGGGATGAGGTCGCTCGTGCGCTTGACGGCCATGATCGCCGCGATGCGGGCGGTGCCGACGACCTCGCCCTTCGGGAGCGTGCCGTCGAGGATGCGGGCGACGACGTCCGGTCGGGTGACGAGCGTCGCCGTGGCCGTGGCGGACCGGGTCGTGACGTCCTTCCCCGAGACATCGACCATGTGCGCCGAGCCGTCGGGGCGGACGTGGGAGAGCGCGTCGGTCATCGGATCCTCCAGGTGGTCAGGACGTCGCCCGGCGACACGGTGTCCGTGTCGACGGGGACGTGCACGAGGTGCGTCGCCTCGGCGAGGTGCGCGAGCAGGTGGGAGCTCGGTCCGCCGACGAAGCGGATCGTGCCGTCCTCCACCCTGCCCCGTCGGATCTGGTGTTTCCCGGACGGTGACGCGGCGGCCTCCCCGGCGGGGAACGACTCGGCCGGACGGTCGGGCAGGCCGGCGTGGCGGGCGAACACGGGGCGCAGGAACACCTCGAACGACACGAGGGCCGACACGGGGTTGCCGGGGAACGCGACGACGGGGACCGCCCGGTCGCCGAAGGGCACGGTGCCGAACGCCTGCGGCCCGCCGGGCTGCATGGCGACCCCGGTCACGGTGAGACCGGCGGGCTCCAGGGCCTCGCGCACGACCTCGAACGCACCCATGCTGATCCCGCCCGTGGTGACGACGAGGTCGGCCCAGTCGCCGACGGCCGCGGTCACCGCGACCCGGAACCGGTCGACGTCGTCGGGCACCCGGACCGCGCGGGTCTCCGCGCCCACCTCGGCGAGCGCGGCGCGGAGCGCGGCACCGTTCGCGTCGCCGATGGTCGCGCCCGCCACGCCGCCGCGGTCGGCACCGGCACCGCCGGCACCATCGGGCGGTGCGACCTCCGAGCCCGTCGACACGACGAGGACGCGTGGTCGCCGGACGAGCGTCACCCGCTCGACCCCTGCGGCGCCGAGCAGACCGAGCAGGGCGGGCGAGCACGCCGCCCCGGCGGTCGCGAGCACCCCGCCGACCGGGAGGTCCGACCCCCGTCGCCGCACGAACGTCCCGACCGCGGGTGGCTCGGCGATGGTCACGGTCGGCAGGTCGAGCGCGGCGGGGAACCGGCCGGGCGGGACCGCCTCGACCGGCACGACGACGTCGGCACCCGCGGGGACGGCCGCCCCGGTCATGATCGGCGCGGCCGTGCCGGGCGCGAGCGGCGGCGGGGCGGCGCCGGCGGCGATCGGGGCCACCACGCGGAGGGGGACGCCGGCGTCGGTGGCGCGGAGCGCGAACCCGTCCATCTGACTGTTGTCGAACGGCGGCAGGTCGATCGGCGCGGTGATGCCGACGGCGAGGACGCGGGCGGCGTGCCCGGCGAGGGGCTCCGCGGCGAGGTCGTCGACGAGCCGGTCCTCCCGGCCGCCCGGCGCCACGGCGAGTGCCGCGAGCACGGGGGCGACGAGGTCCGCGATCGCGAGCCGGTGGTCCTCGATGGTGCGCATCGTGCTCCTCGTCGTCCGGATCGTCCGGGCTGCTGGAGACATGCCTAACGTCAGCCGAACGTCTGCCGATAGCGTAACCGGGACCTCGCTCTGCCCCCGGAAGGACGCCACCACGTGGACAGCTCCACCCCGCTCGACGATCCCCACGCCGACTCTGCAAGCACACCGACCGACGCCGTGCCCATCGGCGTGATCGGCGGGTCCGGCCTGTACTCGCTGTTCGCCGAGGGCACGGCGACCGAGATCGAGGTCGACACCCCCTACGGGCGCCCCTCGAGTCCGATCACCGTCGGCACCATGGCGGGGCGCCGGGTCGCGTTCCTCACCCGGCACGGGCGGGAGCACTCGGTGCCGCCGCACCGGATCGAGTACCGGGCGAACGTCTGGGCGCTGCGGTCCCTCGGCGTGCGCGCGATCGTGTCGAGCTCGGCCGTGGGCGGTCTGCACCCCGAGTACCCGCCGGGGACCTTCGTCGTGACGGACCAGGTCATCGACCGGACGTGGGGGCGGCAGGACACGTTCTTCGACGAGGGCGGTGTCCAGCACCTGTCGTTCGCCGACCCGTTCGACCCCGTGCTGCGGCGCATCGCGGTGCGGGCGCTGACCGATCTCGGCGTGCCGCTGCAGCCGACCGGCACCTGTGTCGTCATCCAGGGCCCGCGGTTCTCGACCCGCGCCGAGTCCGTCTGGATGCGCGAGGCGGGCGGTCACACCATCAACATGACGATGTCACCCGAGGTGCAGCTCGCCGCCGAGCTCGGCATCGGGACCGTGAACCTGTCGTTCGTGACGGACGCCGACGCCGGGCTCGCGCCGGCCGAGGACGCACCGGCCGCCGACGCACCGGCCGCCGACGCAGGGGCCGACGCGGCGCCGGCCGACGACACCGGCGCCGTGACGCACCACCTCGTCATGGAGCGCCTCGCCGCGGCGAACGCGGTCATCGTCCACGCGATCGAGGCGATCGTCGGCGCGGTGCCCGACGACCACACCCCGCGCGAACTCGTGCCGGCCGAGGCGTCCGCGTCGGTCATGGCGCGGGCGGTCCGGGCATGACGGACGGCACCACGGCCTCCCGGCCGCACGGCGAGCACCTGCTCGTGACCGGCGGCGCGGGCTTCATCGGCTCGGAGATCGTGCGGCGCGCCGTCGCCGCGGGGTACACGGTGCGCGTGCTCGACTCGTTCCGCCCGGACGTCCACGGCGATCCGACGGGCCTGGTCGAGGAACTCGACGCGCTCGGGGTCGAGGTCGTCCGCGGGGACGTGCGCGACGCCGACGCGGTGGACGCCGCACTCGTGGGCATCGACGTCGTGTGCCACCAGGCCGCCAAGGTGGGGCTCGGCGTGGACTTCCAGGACGCCCCGGACTACGTGTCGAGCAACGACGTCGGGACGGCGTCCGTCCTCGCCGCGATGGACCGCGCGGGCGTCGACCGGTTCGTCGTCGCGAGCTCGATGGTCGTCTACGGCGAGGGCGCCTACCGGACCTCCTCGGGGGACCCGGCGCGCCCGCCCGCACGCCGCCGCGAGGACCTCGACGCCGGCCGCTTCGAGCCCATCGGGCCGGACGGACACCCGCTCGTGCCGGAGCTCATCGACGAGTCGGCCGCCCTCGACCCCCGGAACGTGTACGCGCAGACGAAGGCGGCGCAGGAGCACCTGGCGTCGTCGTGGGCACGGGCCACCGGTGGCCGGGCGATCGCCCTGCGGTACCACAACGTCTACGGTCCGGGCATGCCCGCGAACACGCCGTACGCCGGCGTCGCATCGCTCTTCCGGTCCGCGATCGCCCGGGGCGAGGCACCCCGTGTGTTCGAGGACGGCGGCCAGCGCCGCGACTTCGTGCACGTCGCCGACGTCGCGGACGCGAACATCGCCGCCATCGCCGCCACGCGCACCGCGTCGCCGGACAGCTTCGCGGCCTACAACGTCGGCTCCGGCCACGTCCACACGATCGGTGACATGGCCGCCGCGATCGCCGGTCCGGACGGGCCCCAGCCGGTCGTCACCGGGGAGTACCGGCTCGGCGACGTCCGGCACGTCACGGCGTCGTCGGCCCGCATCGCGCGGGAACTCGGCTGGTCGGCGCAGGTCGAGTTCGTCGCCGGGATGCGCGAGTTCGCCTCGGCGCCACTCCGGGCCGCGGTTCCGAGGGACACCACCCCGAGCACGACGGACGCCGCCACGGTGTCGACGGAGGCCTCCGCGGTTCCGACGGACGCCACCGCGGGCACGAGCGAGGACGATCAGGGCGGCTCGGAGGAGCCTCCCATCGATCTCCCGGCCCGCACCGAATGACCGGCATGACCGTCGACGTCGTCCTCCCCTGCCTCGACGAGGCCGAGGCGCTGCCCAGCGTCCTCACCCGCCTGCCCGATGGATACCGCGCGATCGTGGTGGACAACGGCTCGACCGACGGGTCCGCCGAGGTCGCCCGCGCGCACGGGGCGCTCGTCGTCACGGAGCCCCGACGCGGGTTCGGGTCGGCCTGCGCCGCCGGGGTCGCCGCCGCCACCGCCGACGTCATCGCGTTCTGCGACGCCGACGCCTCGATGGACCCGATGGACCTCGTCCCGCTCGTCGCACGGGTCACCGAGGGCCGCACGGACCTGGCTCTCGGCCGGCGACGTCCGACCGGGTCCGGCGCCTGGGCCCCGCACGCCCGGTTCGCGAACGTCGTCCTCGCCCGGCTCATGCGCGGTGCCACCGGGTACCGCCTGCACGACCTCGGCCCGATGCGGGCGATGTACCGCGAGGGTCTCGTCGCCCTCGACCTCCAGGACCGGCGGAGCGGCTACCCGCTCGAGATGGTCCTCGCCGCGCACCGCGCCGGATGGCGCGTCGACGAGTCGGACATCGGGTACGCGCAGCGCATCGGCGACAGCAAGGTCACGGGCACCCTGCGCGGCACCGTCAACGCCATCCGCGACATGTCACGGCTCCTCCGCCGGTACCGACGGGAGGACCGGCTCGACCCCGCCCGACCGACCCACCTCGACGACGGGACCGCTGCGCGGACCGCTGCCGCGCCTCCCGACCGGTCAACGGGCGTCCAGTCGGCGGGAGCGGACGCGACGGAGGTGCGCGCGTGACGACCGTGGTGCTCATCTGCAAGGAGTGCGTGCCCGGCCGTGTGAAGACGCGGCTCTCGCCTGCGCTCTCGCCGGTCGAGGCGGCCCGGGTCGCCGCGGCGAGCCTCGACGACACGATCGCCGCCGTGCTCGCCATGCCCGCCGAGCGACGGGTGCTCCTGTTCGACGGCGAGCACGTCCCCGCCGCCACGGCGTCCTTCGACGTCCTGCACCAGGTGCGGGGCGACCTCGACGAGCGACTCGCGGCCATGTTCGACACCGTGGAGGGTCCCACCCTGCTCGTCGGCATGGACACGCCGCAGCTCACTCCGACGCACGTCGCCCCCGTGTTCGTCCGCGGCACCGACGGCCAGGAGGGCGCTGACCACGACGCGTGGTTCGGACCGGCCGCGGACGGCGGGTTCTGGGGCCTGTGGCTCCGCGAGCCGCGCGGCGACCTGGTCCGCGGCGTCCCGATGTCCCGCGACGACACCGGCGCGGTGCAGCTCGACCGGCTCCGCGCCGCCGGGCTGCGCGTCGGTCTGCTCGACGAGCTCCTCGACGTCGACACGATCGCCGACGCCGAGACCGTTGCCACGCTCGCGCCCGAGTCCCGGTTCGCGGCGGCGCTCGCCGCGGTGCGCGAGGACGACCCGGACGCCGGACGCGACCTCGAGGAGGCACGGCGATGACCACCGACACGATGCTCACCACCGGCGGCAGCCACGGAGGCGACGACCGCGACGCCGCGTTCGGCGCCGGCGGCGACGAGCCGTACGCGCAGGCCCTCGCGACCGACGGCCACATCCGGCTCCGCGACCCCGACCGCCCGGGACACGACGTGACGTTCGACGTCGGCCGCTGGAACGCTCCCGCCGACGAGGTGGACCTGTCCCTGCTCGAGGTCGTCGACGGTCCGCTCATCGACATCGGTTGCGGCCCCGGGCGGATGCTCGTCGCGGCGGGCCGGTTCGGGATCCCCGCACTCGGGGTCGACGTCTCCCCGGCTGCGGTCTCGATCGCCCAGCACGCCGGCGGCCGCGCGATCCAGGGTTCCGTGTTCGACCCCGTGCCCGGCGAGGGCCACTGGGACACCGCGCTCGTGATCGACGGCAACATCGGGATCGGCGGGGACCCCGCGGCGTTGCTCGAGCGGTGCCGGGCGATCGTGCGCCCCGGCGGTCGGATCATCGTCGAGACGAACGCCGACCCGGACGCCGACCGCACCTACGACGCCCGCGTGGTGGACGCCGACGGCCGGACGAGCGCGGAGTTCCCCTGGGCCGAGGTCGGGCAGCGTGCGCTCCGCCGCGACGCCCGCGTCGCCGGGCTCACGGAGTCGCAGCGCTGGACGGTCGCCGGTCGGTCGTTCTGCGAACTCCGCCGCCCCTGATCGACTGCACCGCCCCCTTCCGTCCCCTTCCGTCCCCTTCCGCGAGATCGCAGTCGTTGCCGTTCTGGAGGTGCCCAGAGCAGCAACGACTGCGATCTCGCGGTCAGGGGAGGCCGGGGCCGGCCGGGCCCGAAGGGCCGGAGGCACCGGCAGGGCCGACGCGGCGGCGCCGGGCGCCGCGGAGGCCCACCGCGACCGCGCCGACCGCCACGACCCCGAGCACGACCTCGGCGAGCACGAGCCGGAGGGTGTAGTCGAACGGCACCACGGTCGGGTTCTTCTCGTGGTGCGTCGCCTGGATCTCGGGCAGCACCACGAGGGCGAGCACCGCACCGATGACGACCGCGACCTGCACGACGACGAGCGTCCACCCGGGCAGACGTCGCCCTGCCTTCCGCAGCAGCACCCCGACCAGCACGACGAACGGCGAGAGCACCCCGTCATGGAGCACCACGGCGCCGATGAGCCACCACAGGAGCCCGACCGCCTTGTGCGGCCGCTCGACGGACCCGAGGGTCCAGGCGCCGAACGCGAGGACCGCCACCCCGACGAGCACGAGCACGAGCCGGGCGATCCAGACGCCCCGAGCGGTGGTGGGTGCGGTGCTCACGAGGTCACCTCGATGCTCGAGAGCCACTTCGTCTGGAGCACCCCGGGCCGACCGGGCGCGATGATCCGTGCCGGGTAGCCGTGGTCGAGCGGGAGGTCCGCGCCGTTGACCTCGAGCGCGACGAGCGTCGTCGGATCGGCCGTGTACTCCGCGCCCATCTCCATCACGCGGTACCCGCCGTGTCGCTCGAGGCTCGTGACCCGCAACGTGCTCGCCGCGGGGGCACCGACGGCGTGGACGAGGTCCCGGATGCGGACGCCGCGCCAGGTCGCCATCTGGCTCCATCCCTCGACGCAGGCGATCGGCAGCTCGACCGTGACGAGGTCCATGGCCCGCAGGTCCGCCCGCGAGAAGCGCTTGCGGACGCCGTTCGCGGACACCGTGAGCCCCCAGTCCCCCGCGCGGGCGGTCTCGGTCACCCCGGCGGCGTGGGCGGTGCGGTTCACGGGCAGGTCGGCCGGGCCGAGCCCACGCTGCCGCGGCGCGAAGAGGGTGAACGGCTCGCCCAGGCGGGAGGACTGCCCGACCGTGAGGACGACGACCGCGGCCACCGCGCCACCGACGGCGGTGAAGAACCCGCGGCGCGCCAGGCGCTGCCGGCGTCCGTCCTGCGATGCGGCCGGAGGCTGGTCGCCGTCACCCGCGCGGCCTCGCGGACCTCCGGGGTCCGCGTCGATCCACCGGAGGAGTCGGCCCGTGACCCCGCGGGTCGGCGCGGCGGACGACTGCCGGGCCTCCCGGCCTGAGCCCGCGCGAGCCGGGGCGACACCGTCGCCCGCGCGAGCCGGCGCGGCACCGTCGCCCGCGGGCACCGGGTCCGGCACGAGCTCGCTGCGCACGGCGGGGTCGACGACGAACCGGCCCTCGGCGTCGTAGGAGTCCCGCGCACGCCAGTACCGGACGATGAGCGGGAGCTTCGCGCCGATGTGGATCGCGAGCGAGCCGATGAGCACGTACGACAGCGCGTAGTGCGTCTGCCGGAACGAGAACGGCCACGGGTACCACTGGTACGTGTTGACGAGTCCGGTGAGCACCTGGACGACCGCCGCCGACACGAAGACCGTGATGGAGGCCCGTTCCAGCAGGTGCAGCGGCCCACGGAGCGGGGGGTCCTGGACGAGCGCTGGCATGACCGTGTTCAGCTTGGCGAACAGGAGCGGGATGATCGCGATGCCGGTCGTGATGTGGAGGCCCTGCGTGAACTGGTAGAGCCGGGCCGGCTCCGTGGGGAACGTCATCCAGGGCAGCGGGTCCTGCAGGAAGTGGCTCCACAGTCCGGTCGCGAAGCACACGAGGAACGCGATGCCGAGCAGGCGCCCGAGCACGACCGCGGACCGGGCGTTGCGGTTCGGCGACGCCAGGCCACGGCGGAGGTCACGGAGCAGCCGACGCACGGCGTTCATCCTGGCAGCCCGACGACGCCGCTCGCCGTGGAACCGCCGGATGTGCGGCGTTCGGGTCCCACTACGCTCGACGGACCATGCCCCGAGCCCCGCGCCGCACGAGCAGTCAGCGTCCCACCCGCCTCGGCGCCGCGCTCGCCACCCTCCCGGCCGCGGTCACCGTGCTGGTGCTCGCGGGCGTCATCGCCTGGGGCATCACGCATCTGGGGTTCCTCGTTCCCGGTCATCGCACTCCATTCGTCACGTGGACCTGCATCGCTTGGGCGGTCTTCGTGCTCGGTGTCCTGCTGCTCCGCGCGGTGCCGCGGCGCGCGGTGGCCGCGGTCGTCCTGGGCGGCGCCGTGGTCGTCGGGGTCGCGGCGTTGGCCGGGCCGCCGGACACGAGCTCGGACAGCGCGCGGTACGCGTGGGACGGCATCGTGCAGCTGCACGGTCTGTCGCCCTACGCGCACACGCCGTCGTCCCACGTGCTCGCGGGCATCCGGCCGGACTGGCTCTTCGGGCACCCGACCCCGCACGTGGTGCAGAGCCCGACCGGCCCCACGTACTGCCCGGGGGACCGCATCCAGACCGCCCACGACACCGCCACGGACGCGCGCCTCTGCACGCCGATCAACCGGCCCTCGGTACCGACGATCTACCCGCCCATGGCCGAGCTCTGGTTCGCCCTGGTCCGCAGCCTGGTGCCCGTGACGGCGACGTACTGGCCGATGCAGGTCGCGGGCCTCGCCGTGTCGCTCGGGGTCACGGTCGGCCTGCTCCTCGTGCTGCGGCGCGCCCGCGCCGACCTCCGCTGGGCGGCCCTGTGGGCGTGGTGCCCGCTGGTCGCGTCCGAGGCGGTGACGAACTCGCACGTCGACGTCCTCGGCGCCGCGCTCGTCACGGTCGGCGCGGTGCTCGTCGCGTTCGGCCGTCCGGTGTGGGGCGGGATCGCGCTCGGTGCGGCGACGAGCACGAAGCTCATCCCCGCGATCGCGTACCCGGCCCTCCTCGGACGCCGCCGCTCGTGGTGGGCGCTGCTCGTCGGGGTCGCGGTGTTCGCGGTGCTGTACGTGCCGTACGTGGCGACCACGGGCCTCCGCGTGCTCGGCTACCTGCCCGGGTACCTGTCCGAGGAGGGCTACGACGACGGCTCCCGGTTCGCCCTCGTGTCGCTGGTCGCCCACGGGAACGCGGCGATCGTCGTCGTCGGCGTGGTCGTGCTCCTGACAGCGGTCGTCGCCTGGCGCGTCGCCGATCCCGCCCGGCCGTGGAGCGGCGAGGTGCTCGTGATCGGGGTGACCCTGCTCGCCGTGAGCCCCCGCTACCCCTGGTACGCGCTGCTCCTCGTGCCGTTCGTCGTGCTGTCCGGGCGGTGGGAGTGGCTCGCGGTCGGACTCGCGATCACGGTCCGGCAACTGCACCCGTCGGTCGACACGTTCCGGTGGACCCTCGCGGCGGCGGCGGCGCTCGTGCTCGTCGGAACGCTGGTGCGGACACCGCGTTCGGACTGGGTACGCTGGCGCGCCCGTTTGTCCCCCGAACGCCACGCCCCCGTTCCGGGGGGTTCGGATCCGGACCGGCTCGTTTAGGCTCATCCGGACCGTTGGGGCGGCAGAGGGAACCGCCCATGATCAGGGAGTTCCGACTTGCGACCCAGCAAATTCTCAGGGGTGGTCGCTGCCGCGGCAGCCTGCACGGCCGTCGTCCTCGGCGGCCCGCTGCTGACCGTCACCAGTGCAGCGGCAGCCACCAGCACGGCCACCACGAGCACCAGCGCCACCACCACGACCAACACCGCGGGCACGGCGGCGACGGCGTCCGCCTCGGCGACGGCCGCCGTGCCGGCGACGCCGTCCGCGAGCGCGTCGGCGTCGCCGAGCGCCGCCGCGACCGCCGGCGCCACCGCCTCCGCCAGCGCCACGGCGCCCGCGAGCGCCGACGGGTCGGCCACGGGTGAGGGTGACCCGTCGCTCGCCGAGATGAACGCCGCGGGCAACCACACGATGGGCTCGACGATCGCGGCGAACACCGGCGCGAACGTGTCCGGCGGCCTCATGCACGCGAACGCGGCGAACTCGTCAGCGGTCCCGGGCACCGACGGGTTCGACATCAGCGCGTGGCAGACGAACAGCAGCATCAACTGGTCGTCCGCCTACAACAAGGGTGCGCGGTTCGTGTACATCAAGGCGTCCGAGTCGACCTCGTACACGAGCAGCCAGTTCGCGTCGCAGTGGACCAGCGCCACGAACGCCGGACTCATCCGCGGGGCGTACCACTTCGCGGTTCCGAACAAGTCGAGCGGCGCGACGCAGGCCACCTACTTCGCGGCGCACGGCGGCGGCTGGAGCGCGGACGGCCGGACGCTGCCCCCGCTGCTCGACATCGAGTACGACCCGTACACCGGCACCGACGGCACGAACACCTGCTACGGCCTGAGCGCCTCGGCGATGGTGTCGTGGATCCGGGACTTCTCGAACACGATCAAGGCGAAGACCGGCGTCCTGCCGGCGATCTACTCGACCACCGACTGGTGGAAGACGTGCACGGGCAACAGCGCGGCGTTCAGCGGCAGCCCGCTGTTCATCGCCCGCTACCCGAGCAGCCTGTCGTCCGGGGCGGGGACGCTCCCCGCGAGCTGGACGAAGTACGCCATGTGGCAGTACGCCGACGCCGGGGTGTTCGCCGGCGACCAGGACGTCTACAACGGCACGCTCGCCCAGCTGCGGCAGTTCGCGACCGGTGGCGGCGGTTCCGCGCCGGCGATCCCGGCCGTGACCACGGTCGGCAGCTCCCTCAGCGCGGGCGCGCAGTTGAACAGTGGGCAGGGCATCACGTCGGCGAACAAGCAGTACACGCTGAACATGCAGGCCGACGGCAACCTGGTCGTCTACGGCATGAACCGCGCGCTGTGGTCGAGCGGCACGAGCGGCAAGCCCGGGGCCTACCTGAAGATGCAGGCGGACGGCAACCTCGTCGTGTACCTGGGCAGCAAGGCGATCTGGGAGAGCCACACCTCGAACAAGCCGGCGAACAAGCTCACCATGGAGGACAACGGGGACCTGCGGCTCGAGAACGGCAGCACGCTGTACTGGCACACGGGCCGCAACGGCCGCGACACGATGACGCCGACCTCGACGCTCACCGCCGGCCAGTACCTGCTGTCCCAGAACGGCAAGAAGCAGTTCATCGTGCAGGCGGACGGTAACGTCGTGGTCTACAGCAGCGGCAAGGCGACCTGGGCGTCCCAGACGTCGAAGAAGGGCGGCACCACGCTGACCCTGCAGGCCGACCAGAACACGGTGCTCTACAACAGCGCCGGGTCCGCGCTGTGGTCGACGAAGTCGAGCAAGTCCGGCGCGACGCGACTGGTGATGCAGGACGACGGCAACCTCGTGCTCTACAAGGGCACGAAGGCGGTCTGGGAGTCCCACACGTCCGGACGCTGACACGCTGACCCGCTCCGGCCCACCTGGTCGGGCGGTCGCCCAGGAGGCCCGGCCCCGCGCACGCAGCGCAGGGCCGGGCCTCCTGGCCGTCGCGGCTGGGACAGCGCCGCCGGGACCGCGACGTAGGCTGACGTCATGGTCATGCTGGGGATGCCGCACACCGGTCTCGTCGACCGCTTCGGTCGGCGTGCGATCGACCTCCGGGTGTCGCTGACCGAGCGGTGCAACCTGCGGTGCACGTACTGCATGCCGGCCGCGGGCCTCCCGGTCTCGCCGAGCGACGCGATCATGACGGCGGCGGAGATCGCCCGGCTCGTCGGCCTCGGGGCCACACGACTCGGCGTGCGCAAGGTGCGGTTCACGGGCGGCGAGCCCCTGCTCCGGGCGGACCTCGTCGACGTGGTCGCTCGATGCGCGGCGCTGCCCGATCGTCCCGAGCTGTCGCTGACGACGAACGCGATCGGCTTGGCCTCGCGCGCCCAGGCCCTCGCCGACGCCGGCCTCGACCGCATCAACGTCTCGCTCGACACGATCGACTCCGAGACCTTCACGACGGTGACCCGGCGGCCGTTCCTCGCGCGGGTGCTCGAGGGCATCGCCGCCGCGGACGCCGCCGGGCTGCGGATGAAGGTGAACGCGGTGCTCCTCCGCGGGGTGAACGACACCCACGCCGCCGACCTGCTCGCCTGGTGTCTGGAGCGCGGGTACGAACTCCGGTTCATCGAGCAGATGCCCCTCGACGCTGGGCACACGTGGGACCGCACCGAGATGGTCACGGCCGCCGAGGTCCGGACGCTCATCGCCGACCACGTCGTCCTGACGCCGCACGCCGCACCGCGTGACGGTGCCCCGGCCGAGCGCTACGACGTCGCGGAGCGGACCGCGTCGGGCAGCACCGGACGCCACCTCGGCACGGTGGGGATCATCGCCAGCGTGACGGAGTCGTTCTGCGCCGACTGCACCCGGACGCGGTTGACGGCCGACGGCAAGGTCCGGAGCTGCCTGTTCTCGGACGAGGAGACCGACGTCCTCACCGCGATGCGTGCGGGCGCCGACGACGACGAGGTCGTCGCCATCTGGCAGCGGGCGATGTGGGCCAAGCCGCGGGACCACGGCGTCGACCGCGCGGACTTCGTGCAGCCGGCCCGCTCGATGAGCGCGATCGGCGGATGAGCGTGACGCGCATCCGGTTCTTCGCGGCGGCACGCGCGGCGGTCGGGCGCGACGCGTTCGACGTCGACGCCCGCACCCTCGGTGCCGCGCTCGACGCAGTCCCGGTCGAGGACGCCGAGCGCTGGGCCGCCCTGCGGGGTCGCTGCTCCTACCTCGTCGACGGCATCTCGACGAAGCACGCCGCGACGCCCCTGGTCGGCGTCGAGCTCGTCGACGTCATGCCGCCGTTCGCCGGGGGCTGACGCTCTCGGACTCCTCGGACTCCTCGGACCGCTCACGGAGCGCGGGGCAGTGCTCGGGCGTCGGGTGGTACGCGATGTCGATCATCCGATCGAGCGCGTCGCGCGCCGCGCCGAGGGACGCCATGGCCTCGGTGATCCGGTTGCGCTCCGACTCGAGCAGGGCGAACGCCTCGGGCGACGACGCCCCGCTGTCGACGCACGGCAGCAGCTGCAGCACCGTCCGGCTCGACAGCCCCGCGGCGAAGAACTGCTGGATCAGCTGCACCCGCTCGACGGCGGACTCCGCGTAGACGCGCTGGCCGCTCGCCGTGCGGATCGACGCGAGCAGCCCCTGCTCCTCGTAGTAGCGGAGCGCCCTCGGGCTGACCCCTGCTCGCCGTGCGACCTCGCCGATGCGCATCGGACGCCCCTTCCTCGGACACCGCTGGTGGGCGGGTGGCGGTCGCCACTTGCCCTTGACGTCGACGTCAACTCCTAGCGTAGCTCCGGCGGTGCCGATCGAGCCCGCCACCAGATGGAGGAACCAGCATGGACATCACCGGACAGACCGCCCTCGTGACCGGAGCGAACCGCGGCATCGGCCGCCAGTTCGTCCTCGAACTGCTCGACCGCGGCGTGAGCACGGTCTACGCGACCGCACGACGCATCGAGGCGCTCGAGGTCGACGACCCGCGGGTCGTCCCCCTGCACCTCGACCTCACCGACCACGCCTCGGTCATCGCCGCCGCGGCCGCCGCCCGGGACGTGACGCTGCTCGTCAACAACGCGGGCATCTCGACCGGCGCGAGCCTGGTGACCGGCGACCTCGCCGAGATCCACCGCGAGATGGACACGCACTTCTGGGGCACCCTCGACGTCGTCCGTGCGTTCGCCCCGGTCCTGGCCGCGAACGGGGGCGGTGCGATCGTGAACGTCCTGTCCGCGCTGTCCTGGTTCGCGTTCGGCCCTGCCTCCGGTGCCTACGGCGCCGCGAAGGCCGCCGAGTGGAACATGACGAACGGCATCCGCCTCGAACTCGCCGACCAGGGCACGCTGGTGCAGGGCGTCCACCTCGGCGCCGCCGACACCGACATCATGTCCGGGTACGACGGTCCCATGATCGATCCGCGGGACGTGCCGCGGGCCTCCCTCGACGCACTCGCCGCCGGCTCGATCGAGGTCGTCGTCGACGACTGGAGCGCGATGGTGAAGGCGTCGCTCGCGGGCGACCCGGCGGCCTTCTACGCCCAGCTCGCGTCGATGGCCGGCTGACGTCAGGCGCGTGGCGGTGCCCGTGGTCGCCGGACGGGGCGACCCGTCCGACCGTCACCTCCCCGGCGACGACGGGAACACCGTGACCTCGTCGGCCGGGAGGCCCACGCTCACCTCCGCCCCGACCCGCACCGCGGACGCAGCGACGGCCGCCACGGTCGCGTCCACGACGAACTCCCCCGCGACCACGCGGACGAGCCCGTCGCGCGGCTCGATCCGATCGACGCGCCGGACGATGCCGGACGGCGGACCGGTCCGGACGCCCCCGGGCCTCCCGAGCCGCGCGGCGGTGGGATGGTAGACGGCGAGCGCCGCCGCTCCGGGTCCGGCATCGACCGCGTCGGCGTGCAGGACCTCGCCTCCCGCGAGCCGGATCCCGCCGACCACGGCATGTCCGTGGACCGGGGTCAGGCCTGAGAACGCGGCGCCGAACGCGGAGGTCGGGCGTCGGAGCACCCGCTCGACGGGACCGCCCTCGACGACGCGACCCCGCTCGAGGACGACGACGCGGTCGGCGAGCGCCATCGCCTCGAGCGGGTCGTGCGTGACGAGCAGCACGGCCGTCCCGCCCGCCGCGCTCGCGTCTCCGCTCCGGACGGCGGCGGCGAGCGCCTGGCGGACCTCGCGTTGCGCCTCCACGTCGAGCGCGGACGTCGGCTCGTCGAGCAGGAGCAGGCGGGGTGTGGTGGCGAGCGCGCGGGCCACCGCGACCCGCTGGGCCTGGCCGCCGGAGAGGGACGACGGCCAGCGGGTGGCGAGGTGCTCGGCCCCGACCGTCGTCAGTGCGGCGAGCGCGCGTCCGTGTGCGGCGCGTCGGCCGAGGCGCGTGGCTCGGGGCCCGTACGCGACGTTCTCGAGCACGGAGCGGTGCGGGAACAGCACGGGGTCCTGCCCGACGAGCCCGACGCCGCGGCGGTGCACGGGGACCAGGGAGCGACGTCCGCGGACGACGGGCTGCCCGGCGATCAGGACCTCACCGGCGTCAGGGCGGACGAGTCCCGCGGCGACCCCGACGACCGTCGACTTGCCGGCGCCGTTCGGGCCGACGAGCGCGACGACCTCGCCGGGGGCGATCGTCAGGTCGACCACGACGTCCCGTGCCGTCACGCCGAACCGGAGGACCGTGGCGGTCACGCGATCGCCCGACGACCGAGCAGGGACGACGCTCCGATGACGACGATCGCCACGGCGACGAGCACGAGCGCCAGGGCGACCGCCGTGTCGGGGTCGATCTCGCGCTGCAGGTAGATCTCGAGCGGCAACGTGCGCGTCACACCCTGCAGGCTGCCCGCGAACGTGAGCGTGGCGCCGAACTCCCCGAGTGCCCGCGCGAAGCACAGGACGAGGCCGGACAGGATGCCCGGCACCGCCCGTGGCGCGGTGATCGTGACGAGCACCCGCGCGGGTCCGGCACCGAGCGTCGCGGCGACCGCCTCGGCCCGGCCGTCACCGGCCCGGAGCGCACCCTCGATCGCGGTGACGAGGAACGGCATCGCGACGAACGTCTGCGCGATGACGACCGCGACCGTGGTGAACGCGATCCGGACGCCGTGTGCGGCGAGGAACCCGCCGACGGGGCCGATCCGGCCGTACGCCGCGAGGAGCGCGAGCCCACCGACGACGGGTGGGAGCACGAGCGGCAGCAGCACGACCGCGCGGAGGACCCCGACCCATCGCGCGTCGGACCGGGCGAACAGCACGGCGAGCGGGAACCCGAACAGGAACGCGGCGCCGGTCGCGGCGAGCGCGGTGCCGAGGCTCAGCCCGAGCGCGGTCAGCGACGCGGGCGTCGTGACGAGGTGGCCGAACGTCGACCAGTCGACCGATCCCGTCATCGCGACGACGGGGACGATCACGAACAGGCCGCCCACCACGGCGGGGACCGGGAGCCACCAGGGGACGGCGGCGCGCGGGGTCCCGGCACGCCGCGGCAGCCCGTCGGTCACGGCTTGCCGAACCCCGCGTCCCGCAGCACCCGCTCGCCCGCGGTCGAGCGGACGTAGCTGACGAACGACGCGGCGAGGGCCTTGTGCGCGGTGCCCTGGACGACGCCGATCGGGTAGGTGTTCACGGCCTTCGCGCTCGCGCTGAACGGGACGCCGTGCACCTTCGACCCCGCCGCCCGGACGTCGGTCGTGTAGACGACGCCGGCGTCGGCCTGCCCGGCCTCCACCTTGCCGAGCACGTCGGTCACGGACTGCTCCTCGCTGACGGGGTGCAGGGTGACGCCGGTCGCGGACTCGACCTTCGCCGTCGCTGCGCCGCACGGCACGGGCGTCGCACAGACGACGACCTGGAGGGACGAGCTCGCCAGGTCGGAGAACGAGGACACCTGCTTCGGGTTGCCCGGGGCGGTCGCGATCTCGAGCACGTTCGTCGCGAAGTCGTGGCTCGCCCCGGCGATCATGCCGCCGCTCTTCAAGGTCCCCATGGTCGTCTCGTCGGCGGATGCGAACACGTCAGCGGGCGCGCCCGCCTGGATCTGGCTGACGAGGTCGCTCGACCCACCGAACGAGAACGTGACGTGGGCGCCGGGGTGGGCGGCCTCGTACCGCTTGCCGAGCGTCGTGAAGGTCTGCTGCAGCGACGCGGCCGCGTACACGGTGAGCGTGCCGGTGGGGCCGGCGCTGGACGAGGCGCTGGCGGCGGGGGTGGCCGATCCGGATCCTCCGCCGGAGGAACAGGCGGCGAGGGCGAGCGTGCCGACGAGGGCGAGCGCGGCGGCCGCCACGGGACGGAGGCGGGACGACGGACGGGTCATGCGGGTTCCTCCCGGGCGGGCCCGTCCGCGTCGGACACCGGCGCGATCGGGGCTTCGACGACGACCATGGTCGCCTTGACGGACGCGACGGCGACGGACCCGACCTCGAGGCCGAGGTCGCGCACCGCCTCGGCGCTCATGAGCGAGACGACGCGGTGCGGGCCGCACTGGAGCTCGACCTGCGCCATCACGCGGTCGGCGACGACGTCGGTGACGATCCCGACGAACCGGTTGCGGGCGGAGCTCTGCACCCCCGACGCGGGGTCGGCGAGGGCCGTGCTGCGCTCCTTGGCGTACCGGGCGAGTTCGCGGCCGTCGACGACAGCACGGCCCGCGTCGTCCGTGGCGCGGGTGAACGTCCCGCCGTCGACGAGTCGTCGGACGGTGTCGTCACTCACGCCGAGGTACGTGGCAGCGTCGCGGATCCGCAGTTGCGTCATGATGCTGCGATCCTAGGCGCAGGTACCGCCCCGATGCTCAGCGCGTGTCGCCGGTAGGGAACTCGAGGCTGACCACGAGCCCGCCTCCGGGCCGCCCCTCGAACCGCAGCGTCGCGTGGTGCAGGTCGGCGACCCACCGGACGATGGAGAGCCCGGTACCGGTGCCGACGCCAGGTCCGCTGGCGACACCGGAGTCGGCGCCGTCGGCACGACCGGCGAGGCGTTCCGGAACGCCGCTGCCCGAGTCGGCGACCGCGAAGCACCGGTCGCGCACCGTCACGCGGACCGGGCCGTCCGTGTGCCGGACGGCGTTCTCGACGAGGTTCCGGACCGCGTGTTCCACGAGGTCCGCGTTCCCCCGCACCACCGTCGGCACGGCGTCCACGGACACGAGGTCACCACGGCCGAGTTCGTCGATCGTGACCTCGACGAGCTGGTCGAGTCGGAGCGGCCGCTGGTCGATCTCGCCACCGGACTCCGACCGCGCTCGAGCGAGCAGGCTCGTCACCACGCCGGTCATCCGCTCCAGCCGACCCTGGAGGTCCCGGAGCGCCTGGTCCGCGGTGTCAGGATGCCGGACGCCGGACTCCGCGATGAGGCCGAGCGTCGCGAGCGGCGTCCGCAGTTCGTGCGCGGCCTCGCGGAGGAACTGCTCCTGCCGTTCCACCTGCTGCACGGCGGGACGCATCGCGCGACCCGAGAGCACGTGCCCGGTGACGGTCGCCAGGAGGACCAGCACGGCGACCGCGAGGACCAGCCCGAGCACGAGCGACCGACGGCTGAACGGCGCCGCGGCCGGCGCGCCCACCATCGTCATGGCGACGTCCGACGGGTCGAGCGGCCGCGCCACCCATCGCATCGCGACGCCGTTGCGCCCGGACACCGTCCGGAAGACCGACGCGTGAGCGTGCCGCATGCCCGCGTACATCGCGCTGATCACCGCCGAGGACGGCAGGGACGACTGCCGCGGCGAGGCGTACTCGATGCCCCGCGCGTCCACGAACCCCGCCGGCATCGTCCCGATCGCGGCGAAGCCGGCGCCCGACGCGGGCGTCGTCCCCGTCGCGAAGCTGAAGTACCGGCCGTCGTGCGTGACACCCTCGGACACCAGGCGGGCCTGGGTGCGGAGGCCGTCGTCGACCCGATGGCGCGCGGCGGCGTCCGTCGCGGCGAAGAACACCGCGAGCGCCACCATGCAGGCCGCGGTCGTCAGCGCGAAGAACAGGGTCATGCTCCAGCGGATCCGCTCGAGCCGCCGCCGGGCCGCCGGGCTCGGTCCGGACCCGATCGCGACCTCGCGCGTCCTCATGATCGGATCCGGTAGCCGACGCCGCGGACGGTCTCGATCAGGTCCGGCTCGCCGAGCCGCCGCCGGAGTTGCGCGATCACGACGTCCACGACGTTCGACAGGGGATCGCTGCGCTCGTCCCAGCACCCCTCGAACAGCGCGCTCCGGGACAGCACGGCGCCGTCGGCGGTGAGGAGCATCTCGAGGACCCCGAACTCCTTGGGCGTCAGACTCAGGAGGACGCCGTCGTGCGTGACCTCGTGCCGGGGCACGTCCATGACGACCGGACCGGCACGGAGGACGGGGACGCGGAGCGCCGCCCCGCGCCGGGTCAGGGCCCGCAGACGGACCTCGAGCTCGGCGAAGGCGAAGGGCTTGACGAGGTAGTCGTCCGCGCCCTCGTGGAACCCGTCGACGCGGTCCTCCACGGTGTCGCGGGCCGTCAGCACGAGCACGGGGACGGTGTCGCCCGCGCGCCGCAACGCGCGGAGGAACGTGAGCGAGTCACCGTCGGGGACCGTGCGGTCGAGCACGAGGCCGTCGTACGCCGTCACCGCGACGGCTTCGTCGGCGGCGGCGAGGTCGGTCACGTGGTCGGTCGCGAACCCGGCCCGCCGGAGTCCGTCGAGGATCCGGGCGGCCAGGTCGAGATCGTCCTCCAGCAGCAGCAACCGCACGTCCACGTCCCTCCGACTCCGAGCGACACCTTCGCAGGACCGAGATGAGGAAGTCGTGAGACCGGCCGGGGACCGTCTCATCTCGGCCTCACGGTCGGCGCGGCACAGTGGAGGCATGAACCGCTCCGATCCACGGCACCGCCTCCTGGTCGTCTCGACGACGGCCGCGCTCGTCGGGCTCACCCTGACGGGCTGCGCCGCCCCGCACTCCGACGCCGCGCCGCACCCCGCCGTCACCCGCACCGCCCCGGCGACGCAGTCGACGGCGACACGGACGCCGAGCCGTCCGCCGGCCACCCCGAGCGCTGCGCCGTCCGCCGCGGGCGCCCCGTCCGCGCCCGCCGCGAACGCGGCATCGACCCCCGCACCGGGGGCGGGGGCCGCCGCGGGACCGGGAACGCGCTCCGGGATGTGCACAACAGCACAGTTGTCCGCACGACTCGGCGAACAGGGCGGGAACCCCCCGGGGAGCGGCGGCGGGATGTCCAAGGAGCAGCTCGCCATCATCCTGACGAACACGAGCCCCACGACCTGCACGCTGCAGGGCTGGCCCGGCGTGTCCTACGTGGGTGACGGCAACGGCACGCAGATCGGTCCCGCCGCGACCCTGGACCGGGACGTGCAACACCCCACGGTCACGCTCCAACACGGCCGCGCCGCTCAGGCCTACATCATCATCGAGGTCGCTGCAGCCTTCGATCCGGCGACGTGCAAGCCCGTGCACATCGACGGTATCCGCGTCTACCCGCCGGGCAGCAGGACGGCGCTCTTCATCCGCGGCGGCAGTGGCGCCGGCGACGGCACGGCGTGCTCGGCGGGCGAGCTCAGGCAGACCATCGTCGAGGCGGTCATCCCCTACCCCTGAGCAGCACGCCCGCCACTACCCTCTGCCGGGACGCTCGGCGGTCGGCCGCGCCTCGGCCAACCATGCGGTCATGCCGCCGTCGAGCACGGTCACGGTCCGACCGTCGCCGTTCGCCGTGGCCCACGCGTCCGCGCGCGGGCCACGGGCGCAGTACACGACGACCTCGGCGCCGGCGGGCACGGCGTCCGGCCGCACCGCGCCGGGGACGACGCCCGTGGCGTCGAGCTCGGCGTCCGTGCGGACGTCCACGAGCACGAAGGCGTCGCGACCCTGCGTCCGCAGGGCGAGCCGGGCCTCCAGGGCGGCGGGCGCGATCCGACGGACCGGCTCCGACGGCAGGGTCGGGAGGGCCGGCGGACGTCGCGACGCCGGGCCACGACGCAGCGGACTCTCCACGGTGCGCCACGTGCGCGCGTCGACCGTCACGACGCGGCCGAGCAGGGGGTCGCCGACGCCGGTGACGAGCGTGAACACCTGGCCCGCCATGACCGACCCGACCACGCCGCAGAGCGCGGGGACGACCCCGTCGAGCGCACACGAACCGTCGTCGTCGAACGGGTCGGGGTGCAGGTCGTGGAAGTCGACTGCGGCACCGTCGGGAGCGGCGTCCCAGAACACGGACACCTGGCCGTCCGAACCGAGGGCACTGCCCCACACGAGCGGGACGCCGGCCGCGGCGCAGGCGTCGGACGCCGCCCGTGTCACGAGGACGCTGTCGGCCGCGTCCACCACGACGTCGTGTCCCGGGACGATCTCGGGGGCGAACCCGGCGACGACGGCGACCGCCTCGGCCTCGGGGTCGACGGCGCTCGCCCGCTCCGCCGCGACACGTGCCTTCGGTCGGCCGACGTCGGCGGCCGTGAACAGCGTCTGCCGCGCGAGGTTCGACGGGTCGACGACGTCCGGGTCCACGATCGTCAGGCGCGCGAGGCCGGCCCCCGCGAGCAGGGCGACGACGGGCGACCCCAGCCCTCCGGCACCGATGACGAGCACGCGTGCGGCGGCGAGGCGACGGATGCCCTCGTTCCCGACCCCGGGCAGCGGCGAGGTCCGCGAGCCGAGACGCCGACGGGCGGCGGAGGCGGTCGGAGCCGGTTCGACGATCGGACGCATCCCGTCATTATGTGTGTCGCACCGAAGACACGAGTGTGAACTCTCAGCGGCGACCGCGCGAACACCCGGGCGCGCTGCCAGTGGGGCTGGGTAGCGTCCGGGCGGTGCGTTCTCCGCAGACCGGTGCCATCAGCATCCAGCGGCCGACCCGGGTCCCGTCCCTCCGGCGGTCCGTCCGGGGGCTGTCCGGCACGCTGTCGATCGCCTCGGCCCGCTCGCCGGAGCTCACGATCGCGGCGCTCGGCGTGCTGCTCGCCGCGGCCTTCGCCTGGGTGCCGTCCCTCTGGTACGACGAGGGCGCCACCGTCACGAGCGCGACCCGGACCTGGGGGCAGCTCTGGAGCGAACTGCACCACGTCGACGCCGTGCACGGGCTCTACTACGCCTGCATGCACGTCTGGTTCCGCCTCGTCGGCTCCACCCCGTTCACGCTGCGGTTCCCGAGCGCGCTCGCCGTCGGGCTCGCCGCCGGGCTCGTCGTCGCGCTCGGCCGTCGGATCGCCGGTCGCCGGGTCGGCGTCGTCGCGGGCGTCGTGTTCCTGCTCCTCCCCCGCGTCGCCTGGGCGGGCGTCGAGGGCCGCCCCTACGCGACCATCACCGCGCTGTCGGTGGGCCTGACACTCGTCGGCCTCACCGCGGTGCGACGCACGCGGCACGGCACCGGGCGGCGGTGGTGGGTCGCGTACGGGGTCCTCGCCGCGGTCGCGGTGGTGTTCAACGTCTACCTGTCGCTCGTCGTCGTCGCCCACGCCGTGGCGCTCGCGTGGACGCGCCTCGCCGACCTCCGAGCCGCCCGCGCCGCACCCATGACGCATCGCGGTTCCGCCCCGGTGCCGATCGTGCCGCGGCACGTCCTCGGCGCGTGGGCGATCGCCGCGGGCTGCGCAGCCGTCACCGTCGTGCCGTTCGTGGCCGTCGCCACGGGCCAGTCGGAGCAGGTGAGCTGGATCGCCGGGATCGGGCCGGGCACCGTGCGCCAGGTGTCGACGACGGCGTGGTTCCCCGGGTCGGTCCCGTTCGCGACCGCCGCCTGGGTCGCGATGGCGGCCGGCGTCGTCCTCGGCCTGCGTGGCGCGCGACGTCGCGCCACCGTCCGGACCGCCCGGGAGGCCCTGCGCGCCCAGGCGGTCCGGGTCACCCTGCCCGTCGTCGTCGTCCCGACGGCACTCCTCGTCGGCGCGACGGCCCTCGGGGAGCACCTGTACTCGCCGAAGTACGCCACGCTGAGCCTGCCGTTCGTCGCGGTGCTCATCGCCCTCGGCCTGACGTCGATCCGCCCGCGGGTCCCCGCCCTCGTCGCGGTCGGTCTGCTCGTCGCGCTGGCCGTGCCCGCCGCGGTGGCCGTGAAGACCCCGTACGCCAAGCAGGACTCGCACTGGGCGCAGGCCGCCGCGATCGTGAGCCGGCAGCGCTCGTTCGCTCCCGATGCGGACGAGGGTGTCGTCTACGGCAGCGTGTGGCACCACCCGACGACGACGACGCAGATCATCCGCGACGCCTACCCGCGGGCCTTCGCCGGGATGACCGACCTGGCCGCGGTCACGAGCGGCCCCGCCACCGGTCGGCTCTGGGACACGAACGGGGACGTCGCCACGACGGTGCCCCGCCGTCTCGGCGACATCGACACGGTGTGGTTCCTCGGGGCGCCGTCCCGCGACGTCCGCCCGGCGCTCACCGCGACACTCGAACGTCGTGGGTTCCACGTCGCCGGCACGTGGCGCACCGGCACCGTCATCGTGTCCGAGTACAAGCGCACCGGGCACTGATCCGGTGGCAAACCGCCTGGTCGGTATCGTTCGGGGTACAACCGCGTCCCCCGCATTGGGGGCCTCAGAGTTCTCGAGAACCGCTCAGACTGATGGGGCCGCACGGTGTCGTCGTCCGGGCGTCGTTCCGCAGCCCGATCCTGCGTCCGACGATCCATCCTGACGGGGTACACCGCGCGCGACCCGATCCGACCCGAGGAGCCCGCCGTTGTCCCACGTCCTGCCCACCAGCCCGAAACGCGTCCGGTTCACGTGGTTCGCGATCGGCACCGGGGTGCTCGCCGCCGTGCTGCTCGCGTTCTCGATGTCCGGGACCCTGTCGGGGTTCGTCGCGTCGATCACGAACAGCGGTGACACGGCCGTCACCGGCACCCTCGTGATGCAGGAGTCCACGACCGGCGCGAACGCGGCGACGTGCACCTCGACCGACGGCGGCTCCGTCTCGACGAACACCGCGACCTGCACGTCGATCGACCAGTTCGGCGGGGCCGCCATGGTGCCCGGCGACACCGTCACCACGGCGATGACGATCACGAACACCGGATCGGCCGCCGCCCGGACGTTCACCCTCACCCCGGGCTCCTGCGGGCAGCTCGCGAACGGCTCCGTCAACGGCACGGCGAACGACCTGTGCTCGCAGATGACGGTGGTCGTCAAGAACACGACCGCGAACACCACGGTGTTCTCGGGCACCCTCGCCGCCCTCGGCAGCACGACCACGCCGTTCTCGCTCCCCGCCGTCCCGGGCGGTTCGTCCACGGCCTTCAGCTTCGCCGTCTCGCTGCCGAGCACCCTCGGGAACAGCTACCAGGGCCTCCAGGCCACGGTCCCGCTGACCTGGTCGTACGCCAGCTAGTCCCCACCCCGTCCGACGCGGCGGGTCACGCTGCCGGACCCGCCCCTCCCGATCCGTGGAGGCGACCGCCATGACCGCGACGCACGTCCGCGCCGTCCGGCCGGCCGACGGCGTCCGGGCGGTGCGCGGCAGCAGGGCCGTCCACGGCCTCCGGGCCGTCACTCGCCGTCGTCGTCGGACCGGACGGCGAGCGCTCACCGGCGTCCTGCTCGCGATCATCGCTGTCGTGGTCGTCGCCGCGACGGCGTTCCACGCCACCGGCGGTCGGTGGTTCGTCGTCGAGACGCCGTCCATGGGCACGGCCGCGCCCGTCGGCACGCTCGTCCTCACCGTCCCCGCCGCCGCGACCGACCTGCGCGTCGGCGACGTCGTCACGTTCCACCCGCCGACCGCCGCCGCCGAGACGTACACGCACCGGATCGCCGCGATCGACGACGGACGGATCACGACCCGCGGTGACGCGAACGGCGCCGTCGACCCCTGGCGTCTCCGCGCCGCCGACGTGGTCGGGGTGGTCCGGACGATCCTGCCCGGAGTCGGATGGCTCGTCCGTGCACTGCCCCTGCTGATCGTCGGTCTCGTGGCGCTCTGGCTCGTGACGAGCCGCGTCCGTCGGCCGACGTACCGATCGGCTGCCCGCGTCCTCGGGGTGTCCGTCCTGCTCTCCGGCGTCGCGTTCGCCCTCCGCCCCTTCGTCGGGACCACGGTGCTCCAGACCGCGACCGTGTCGGGCGGCACGGAGGCGACCGTCGTGTCCACCGGGATGCTGCCCGTCCGGGTCGCCGCCCCCACCGGCGCGCACGTCGACCTCGTCGCCGGGCAGGTCGGGCACCTCACCCTGCCGACGCACGTCCTCGCCACTCGGCACGCGGTCTACCACCTGACGACCGCGCTGCACCTGCCGCCCTGGGGATGGGCGGTCGCGGTGGGCCTGTGTGCGGTGCCGCTGCTCTGGACACTCGCGGTGGGCCTCCCGGGCGACGAAGCGGGCCCGCGCCGCCACCGCCGGACCCGAGGACTCCACGCATGACCCCCCGGCACCGCGAGCGACCCCGACGGCGGTGGCCCCTCGTCGCGGCGGCGCTCGCCGCCGCGGCCGCCGTCGGTGTCGCGGCGCCCGGGACGACCTCGGGGTGGACCGCGGCGATCACGGACCCCGCGGACACCGCGAGGACGGCGCCGTACTTCCACTGTCCGGACGCGCTCACCGTCGACGCCGGCTCGGCGCTGTTCCAGTACCCGCTGACCGAGGACGCCGGCTCGACCACCGCCCGGGACGTGTCCGGACACGGGAACGACGGTACGTACCAGGGCAGCATGACCACGAGCACCGAGACACCCATCGCCTGCCCGAGGGACGGTGGCAGCGCGTACGTGCTCGACGGGTCCACGAGCTACGTGTCGATGCCGACGAAGACGGCGCCACCGGCCACCTACAGCGAGGAGGTGTGGTTCCGCACGGACACGGCAGCCGGCCGGTTGATCGGGTTCGGCACCGCCCGGACCGGCACGTCCGGGCTGGAGGACCGGGCCGTCTACGTGAACACCGACGGCGGGGTCACCTTCGCCACCTACAGCAGCAGGAACCAGATCGTGACCAGTGCAGCGGGGGTCGACTACGCGGACGGGGCCTGGCACCAGGTGGTCGCGACGCAGAGTCCGAGCACCGGCATGGCGCTCTACCTCGACGGGACGCTCGTCGCCAGCAACAGTGCGTACACCGGAGCCGAGGACGACGGAGGCGGGTACTGGCGGATCGGGTACGACAGCCTGTCCGGGAGCTGGGTGAGTTCCGGCTCCGCCTGGTACGTGAACGGTGCCATGCGGTACGCGGCGGTGTACACCACGGTGCTCACCGCGCAGCAGGTCGCGACCCACTACGCCGCGGGCAAGTTGGTGACCGGGAACTGAGGCGCGGCGGGCTCGCGCTCGCGCTCGTGCTCGTGCGCGGGCTCGGGCTCGGGCTCGGGCTCGGGCTCGGGCTCGGGCTCGGGCTCGGGCTCGGGCTACCGCGGTACGACGCGCGCGCCGTGCACCGGACCCGTGGCCCGCACCACGGTCAGCCCGGCGGCACTCAACTCGACCTGCAGGTCGAGCGCGGCGTCGGAGTCCGCGGCCAGGAACGCGACGGTCGGGCCGCTCCCGGACACGATGCCCGCGAGAGCGCCGGCGCGCTCACCGAGTTCGAGCGTGCGCGCGAGCGTGGGTTGCAGCCGCATCGCCGGAGCCTGCAGGTCGTTGTGGAGGCAGTCGGCCAGCAGCTCGGCGTCGCCCGCCCGGAGCGCCTGCAGCACGTTCGCCTCGACGACGGGGGCGTCCCGGACGGGCGTGATGTCCGCGCGGTAGCGGTCGCGATGCTCGTCGAGGGCGGTGTACACCGCGGGCGTCGAGAGTCCCTCGTCCGAGAGCACGAGCACCCAGTGGAACTGCCCCGACGCCAGGGCCGGGCTGAGCTCGTCGCCCCGCCCCGTGCCGATCGCGGTGCCGCCGGAGAACGCGAACGGCACGTCCGCGCCGAGCCCGGCCGCGAGCCGCAGGAGTTCGTCGCGACCGAGCGACGTGCCCCACAGGGTGTCGACCGCCAGGAGCGTCGCCGCCGCGTCCGCGGAACCGCCGCCCATGCCCCCGGCGACGGGCACCTGCTTCTCGATCGTCAGGTGCACCCCGCCGCGGTAGCCCGCGCGCTCCGCCACGAGCCGGGCGGCCCGCAGTGCCAGGTTCGACTCGTCCACCGGGACCGCCGACGTGTCGATGGGACCGGTGAACCGCACGGTGAAGTCGTCGGCCGCCTCGGCGACGACGTCCTCGTACAACGACACGGCCTGGTACGCCGTCGCGACGTCGTGGTACCCGTCCGGCAGCAGCGTGCCGACAGCCAGGTAGACGTTGATCTTGCCCGGCGCGCGCGTCCGCACCCGGGTCGGTGCGGCGAGCGACGTCATGGACCCAACCTATATCGGTCGCGATGGCCACCGCGCGACCCCGAGGGGCACCGCGGTGGCACGGCGCGGCCGTGCCCCTCAGCCCGCGGTGGTGCCGGCCACGAGCGGGATGACCTGCTCGCCGAACCGCTCCATCTCCTCGAGCTGTGGCGAGAACTGCAGCAGGAGCGTGTCGACGCCGGCGTCCTGGAACGCCCGGATCCGCTCCGCGACCTGCTCGGGCGTCCCGACGAACCCCGGCCGCAGGCCGCGGTTCGACACGGAGTAGTCCTCCAGGCTCGGCACACGCTCGAGCTGCGACTTCGAGATGAAGTCCTGGTACGACTCGTACGCGGCCCCGTGCTGCACGTCGGTGATGCGGGCGAGCTCGGCCTGCGCCTCCGCCTCGGTGTCACGGACGATCGCGTAGGCGGCCATGCCGAACGCCTCGAACGGCGGCAGTCCGGCGTCGACGCGACGCTGCTTCATCTCGTCGATCTTCGTGCGCAGCTCGTCGACCGTGCCGCCGTGCGTGACGTACGCGTCGGCGTAGCGTGTGATGCTCGCCTTCCCGGCCTCGGACTCACCGCCGGCGTAGATGCGCGGCTGCACGCGGGGCTTCGGCTCGAGGTGCGCGTTCTCGATGTCGTAGTACTCCCCGTGGAACGAGTACGGCGTCTCGGTCCACAGGCCCTTCATGATCTCGACGAACTCCGCGGTGCGGCGGTACCGGTCGTCGTGCTCCGAGAAGATCCCGCCGTACTGCTTGGCCTCCTCGGCCCACCAGGCGCTCACGACGTTGAACGTGAACCGACCGTTCGAGATGTCGTCGATCGTCGCGGCCTGCTTCGCCGTGACGGCGGGCAGGTGGTAGCCGGGGCGCATGGCCGCCATGATCTCGAGGCGGTCGGTCGTCGCCGCGATCGCCGCCGCGAGCGCCCACGCCTCGAGGCTCGGCGCGGCCGTGCCCTTGATGTCGTTGAGGTTGAGCTCGGGGACGAGCGTCAGGTCGAAGCCGATCTGCTCAGCCCGCTGGGCGAGGCGCTTGACGTAGTCGAACGTGACGGGCATCTGCTCGTCCTCGACGTTGCGGAGCCAGCCGCCGAACAGCGGGGTCCAGTATCCGAATCGCACGTGGTTCTTCCGGTTCGTTGGGGTGGGACGGTCGGGAGGCGCGGTGCCGGTCGGGCCGGCGCCGTGCCTCCCGGGGTGGTCGCGGTGGTCGCGGTGGTCGCGGGTCGGAGCGGCCGAACCGGTGCCTTCCGTTCGAACACCGCGATGCGGCGGTGCGAACGGAAGGAGCCGGTGCGATGCTCAGACGGCGAGCAGGGCCTGCTCGCTCGCGAGGAGCGCGCCGAGGTAGCGCGCGATGCTGCGGGGCCCCGACACGGGGCTCGTCTCCTCGACCGCGGGGTTGTAGTTCGTGTTCGTGTTGATGTCGTAGACGACGGTCCGACCGTCGACGGTCTCCATGAACTCGATGCCGGCGACGCCGATGCGCTGGTCGGCCAGGAACGCCTCGAGCCGCTGGACGATCTCGGACCCGGCCGTGATCTCGGAGCGGATCGAGAACGCGCTCGGCTGGCCGGCCGTCGGCACGTCGCACGCCGCTCCCGCGAACGTCTGCTCGGTGCCGGTCTGCGCCGTGTCCGTCTGCGCCGTGCCCGTCTGGGCGGGGCCGCTCTGCGGCTGCGCCGCCTGGCCGGGCAGCGGGACCTCGCACGCATCGGCCGGGCAGAGCTCGAACGACCCGGCGCTCGTGTCGACGCGGACGGCGTAGACGAACCGACCGCCGACGAACTCGACGCGGGTGATGAACGGCGCACGCGCGACCAGGTACTCCTGGATGAGGGTGATGCCGTCGACCGGCTCCTCGAACTCCGGACTCTCGACGTACGACGCGAACTCCGCCACCGTGTCGAACCGCCGGACGCCCAGGCCCTTGCCGCCCTGGTTGTGCTTCGTGATGAACGGCGCACCGGGAGTCGACGCCTCGGCGACGAAGCGCTCGGCGGCGGCGACGAGGTCGCGGTGACCGAACACCGCCGTCGTGCGCGGCACGTCGAACCCGGCGTTCCGGAGCAGGCCGTGCTGCGCGACCTTGCTGACCTCGAGCTCGAGCACGTGGCTGCCGTTGACGACCGAGCGGCCAGCACGCTCGAGCCAGCCGAGGACGGCGCGCGTGTACTCCTTGCTGTGCTCGTGCCCGCGGGTGTGGCTCGACGCGGACATGCGCGACCAGTAGACGCCCGGCGCAGGATCAGCGGCGAGGTCGATGGAGCCGTCCGTCAGCAGGAGCTCCTCGACCGGGACACCCTCGGCCTCGAACGCAGCGGCGAGCGGTGGGAACCACTCGGGGTTCTCGTGGATGACGTACACACGGGGAGTGCTCACCGCAACAGCCTAGGCACGGTCCCCTGCGCGCGCCACGCCGGTCGTCACAGAAGGCAACCGCGGAGGGGCTGACTGCCCCGTTGCCGTCCGGGCAGGGGTCTCGGTTCCCTCGGACGGGGTCGGGCCGAACCGCTGCTCGCCGAGCACGCCGAGCAGCGCCAGCCGGTCTGCCGCCTCGGTACCGGGCTCCGAGGTGAACACCAGGAGCGCCTGCGCCCGGTTCTCGGTGAGCAGCACCTGACAGTCGACCTCGAGTCGCCCGAGTTCCGGGTGCAGGAAGGTCTTGTGGTCCGTGAACCGCTCGGCGACCTCGTGTCGCTCCCACACCGCCACGAACTCCGGGCTCCGGGCGGTCAGCCCCGCGACGAGTTCTCGCGCACGGCGGTCACCCGGGCCGGCCGCACCCACCGCGGCCCGGAGCGAGGCGACCTGGATGCGTGCCTGCCGCTCGTGCTCCTCCGGGGCGTAGCGCTCGCGCTCCCGACCGAGGAACCACCGCCACACCTGGTACCGCTCGGGCCCCGGCAGCCCCACCGTCGCCCCGAGCAGCGCGACGGCCCGGCGGTTCTCGGCGAGCGTCTCCCCGAGGTCGCTCACGACGATCGCCGGATCCGCGTCGAGGCGGTCGAGCACCCGGAGCAACGGCGGCGCCACGTGATCGGCACGCCGCACGCGCACCGGGGCGTTGTGCCCGGCGAGGTGGAACAGGTGGTCCCGCTCCGCCACCGTCAGCCGCAAGGCCCGGGCGAGCGCCTGGAGCATCTGCTCGGACGGCTGCGGACCGCGCTGCTGCTCGAGCCGGGTGTAGTAGTCCGTCGACATCCCGGCGAGCGCGGCAACGTCGTCACGCCGGAGGCCGGGCGTCCGGCGGCGCGGACCGGCACCGAGGCCGACGTCCTCGGGCTGGATGCGCTCCCGCCGGCGCCGGAGGAAGTCCGCGAGCCCGTCCCTGTCCACGCCGTCCCGTTCCACCCCGTGATCCTCGCACCCGCACGCGCCCGCGACCAGGGATCGCCGATCCCCCGATCGACGCGCTCTGCCCCGCCGGCCCGGACTCCGCGATCGTCAGGGCATGGACATCACCACCAGCACCGTCTTCATCCCCGGCGCGACCTCGGGCATCGGCCTCGGGCTCGCACGACGCCTCGCCGACGCGGGCAGCACCGTGGTCGTCGGCGGTCGTCGCCGGGCCCTCCTCGAGGAGATCGCGGCGGACGATCCGCGCCTGGACACCGTCGTGCTCGACGTCGACGACCCCGCCTCCATCATCGCGGCCGTGCGGACCGTCGTCGAGCGGCACCCCTCGCTCGACGCCGTCGTCACGATGTCGGGGATCATGCGCCCCGAGGACCTCCGTGATCCTGCGCACATCGCCGCTGCCGAGGCGACGATCACCACCAACCTGCTCGGCACGATCCGCCTGGTCGACGCCGTCCTGCCGCACCTGCTCACGCGGCCGGCCGCGACGCTCATGACCGTGTCGTCCGGGCTCGCGTTCACCCCGCTCGCCGCGACACCGACCTACAGCGCGACCAAGGCGGCCGTGCACTCGTACACGCTGTCGCTCCGGGCACAGCTCGCCGACTCCGGCGTCGAGGTGCTCGAGCTCGTGCCGCCGGCCGTCGCCACGGACCTGCTCGGCGGCGCCGACTTCGGCGGCATGCCCCTCGACGCGTTCCTCGACGAGGTCGTCGCCCTCCTCGCGGCCGGGGCCGGGGCGGAGGTCCTGGTCGAGAACGTCCTGCCCTTGCGCTGGGCGGAGCGGAACGGGAACCAGGCGGACCTCATCCGGGCCCTGGTCGCGGGCCACTGACCCCTGCCGGCGCCTCTGCCCAGCGGAACCGCCTCGTTTCGACGATCCCGCTGTCGTTCCCCGACGGGTTCGTCGCCACATGCACGCACATCAGATGCGGGTGCATGCGGCGACGATCCCGATGTCGTTCGACACGCGCTCCGTCGTCACATGCGCGCATCGACAGCGGTCGGGTCAGCGGCGCTTCTTCGCCGCCTTCGCCTTCTTGGCCGGCGTGACCTTGGTGTTCGGCGGGTACACCGCACCGCTCGACGAGCTCCAGTCGGTGAGGTTGTAGACGACCACCAGCGCGATGCCGCTGAGGAACCAGAAGCGACGCGCTCGACGGTCCTTGAGCACGCCGGTGATCAGCGGCAGCAGGACGTAGAGCAGCCCACTGTTCTTCTCGATCGCACCGTGCACCGCGAACGGGACGGCGGGGATCGCGGCGGACGGCTGATCGGTCACCGCGTTGAGGCCGCCCTGCACCAGCCCGAACAACCGGAACAGGCGACGAGCGCCCGGACGGAGGCCCAGCGCGCCCGGCAGGAACAGGTTCGCGGCCGCGAACCCGTAGTCGATGCGGCCGTGGAGTTCAGGGCTGATGGGCTTGGCGGACACCTGCTGCTTCGTCTTCGGCATGGTTCCAGAGAACTCCTCGGCGGCTGGTGGTGCACCACATCGCCGTCGAGATCGGACCCGGTTCGTGGGTGGTGCCACGGAGGGATCGGCTGAGCCCTACGCGGCGGCGAGCACCGTGCGACCGAGGCGCGTGAAGTCGTCGACCGTGAGCTGCTCGCCGCGCAGCGTCGGCTCGATGTCCGCAGCGGTGAGGGCGTCGGATGCTCCGGCACTCCCACCGAGGAGTGCGGACAAGCTCTGTCGGAGCATCTTCCGCCGCTGCTGGAACGCTGCGTCGACGAGGGCGAAGACCTGGGCCCGGAGCGTCTCGTCGCCCGGTTCCTCATGGCGCTCGAAGCCGACGAGCACACTGTCGACGTTCGGTACCGGCCAGAACACCTGCCGACTGACCTGCCCGGCGATGCGCCACGAGCCGTACCACGCCGCCTTGACGCTCGGCGACCCGTAGACCTTCGACCCCGGGTCCGCGGCGAGCCGGTACCCGACCTCGGCCTGCACCATGACGAGCGCCCGACCGATGGTCGGGAACGTCGGCAGCAGGTGCAGGAGCACGGGAACGGAGACGTTGTACGGGAGGTTCGCCACGAGGTGCGTGGGCCGCGCGCCGTCCGGCAGGTCCCCGGCCCGGAGCGTCAGGGCGTCCTGGTGCACCACGCGGAGCCGGGCCTCGGGTTGGAGCATCCGGACCGTGTCGGGCAGCTGCGTCGCCAGGCGCCGATCGATCTCGACCGCGAGGACGTCGGCTCCGGTCTCGGTGAGGCCGAGCGTCAGCGACCCGAGCCCGGGACCGACCTCGAGGACGATCGCGTCGGCGTGCACACCACCGGCGGCCACGATCCGGCGGACGGTGTTGGCGTCGTGGACGAAGTTCTGGCCCAGCTTCTTGGTCGGTGTGACGTCGAGGCGGCCCGCGAGGTCGCGGATCTCGGCGGGGCCGAGCAACGCACCGGGACGGGACGGGCCGGGAGCCTCGCTCACTCGTTCACCGTGACGGGCTCGTGGTCCCACCGCCCGTACACGATCTCGGTGTTCGACGAGATCTGCGCCGCGAGCATCGAGGGGTCGGTCCCGATGGTCTCGGCCATCGAGCGGAGCGTCAGCGGCACGAGGTACGGCGCGTTCGGGCGACCGCGGTAGGGCACCGGGGTCAGGAACGGCGCGTCGGTCTCGATCAGGATCCGGTCGCGCGGGGCGACGCGGAGCGCCTCGCGCAGGGCCTCGGCGTTCTTGAACGTCACGGTGCCCGCGAAGGACATGTACCAACCCCGCTCGGCACAGAGCCGCGCGAGGTCCGGGCCACCGGAGAAGCAGTGGAAGACGGTGCGCTCGGGCGAACCGACGCGGTCGAGCGTGGCGACGACGTCGTCGTGAGCGTCACGGTCGTGGATCTGGAGGGCCAGCCCGTGCCGCTTGGCGATCGCGATGTGTTCCTCGAACGAGCGCACCTGGGCGTCGCGCCCCTCGGGACCCGTGCGGAAGAAGTCGAGCCCGGTCTCGCCGACGGCACGGACGCGGGGCAGGGCAGCGAGCGCGTCGATGCCCGCGAGGTGTTCGTCGAGGAGGCCCCGCTGCTCGAGTTCGGGCGCTTCGTTCGGGTGGAGCGCCACCGCCGCGAGGACCCGCGGTTCTCGGGCGGCGATCTCGGCGGACCAGCGGGAGGTCTCGAGGTCCGTGCCGACCTGCACGACCCCCCGGATCCCGACGCTCGAGGCGCGGTCGAGGTGCTCGCGGTACTCGATCGGCCCGTCCCCGCCGTCACCGACCCCGTCCGCGATCTCCATGTGCGTGTGGTTGTCGTACACGGGCACGACGAGCGCCGGGGGCAGCGGCGGATAACTGAGGTCACGCTTCTGCCCGGCACCGTCGCTCCCCCGCGCGCGGACGTGGGCGTCGGACGAGCTCACGCTGCGCCCTGCTCCGAGGTCTCGATGCGCGGGAACAGCCCGGCCTCGAGCGGGACGACGCGTTCGGCGCCCGCCCACTCCCACGCGCGGTCGATGCGCTGATCGCTGATCGAACCGCCCGCTCCGATCGCAGCCCAGAGTCGATCGGCCGCCTTCGGAACCACGGGCGCGAGGAGGACTCCGACCGTCCCGAGGCCGCGCAGTGCCGTCGTGAGGACCGTGCCCAGACGCTCACGCTGGTCGGGCTGCTTCGCCAACGCCCAGGGCTCCTGCTCGGTGATGTAGCCGTTCAGCGCGTCGACGAGCTCCCAGACGGTGGCGATCGCCTCGTGCGGGGCGAACCCGGCGATCGCGGCGTCGGCTCGCTCGGTCACCGAGACCGCGAGCTCGTCGATCGCACGGTCGGCGTCCGTGAGCGCTGCCCGCTCGGGCACGACGCCGTCGTGGTACCGGCCCAGCATCGCGACGATGCGCGACGCCAGGTTCCCGAAGCCGTTCGCGAGCTCGGCCTGGTAGCGCGCCGCGATGTCCTCCCAGCTGAAGTTGCCGTCCTGCCCGAAGGTGATCGCGCGCAGGAAGTAGTACCGGAAGGCGTCCGACCCGAACGTGTCCGTGATCTCGGACGGGGCGATGCCGGTCAACTTGCTCTTCGACATCTTCTCGCCGCCGACGAGCAGCCACCCGTGGCCGAACACGCGCTTCGGGACCTCGAGCCCGGCGGCCATGAGCATCGCGGGCCAGATCACGGCGTGGAACCGGGCGATGTCCTTGCCCACCAGGTGCACGCTCGGCCACAGGCGACGGAAGGCCTCGTCGTCGTCGCTGCCGTAGCCGAGCGCGGTGATGTAGTTGAGCAGGGCGTCGAACCAGACGTAGAGCACGTGGTCCGAGTCCCATGGGATCGTGATGCCCCAGTCGAAGCTCGACCGCGAGATCGAGAGGTCACGAAGGCCCTGCTTGACGAACTGCACGATCTCGTTGCGGACGCTCTCGGGCTGGATGAACTCGGGGTTCGACGCGTAGAGGTCGAGCAGCGGCTGCTCGAAGTCCGACATGCGGAAGAAGTAGTTCCGCTCCGCGAGCACCTCGACCGGGATCGAGTGGATCGCGCAGACCTGCTGGCCCTCGTAGGCTCCGGTGCCGGGGACGAGGTCGCTCGGCTGCTTGTACTCCTCGCACCCCACGCAGTAGAAGCCCTCGAACTCGCCGGCGTAGATGTAGCCGTCGTCGTACAACTTCTGCAGGAACGTGGTGACCCCGCGCACGTGCCGGTCGTCCGTGGTGCGGATGAAGTCGTCGTTCCGGATGTCGACGGTGTCGAGCAGGGGCTTCCAGGCCTCGGCCACGAGACGGTCCGCCCACGCCTGCGGGGTGACGTCGTGCGAGGACGCCGTCCGCAGGATCTTCTGTCCGTGCTCGTCCGTGCCGGTCAGCAGCCAGGTGTCGTCGCCACGCTGCCGGTGCCACCGCGCCAGCACGTCCGCCGCGACCTCGGTGTACGCGTGCCCGATGTGCGGCACGTCGTTGACGTAGAAGATGGGCGTCGTGATGGAGAACGCGGTGCCGTCGGACATGCGGACCATCCTATGGGCGCGTCCCATCAGGTGACGGTGGCCCGGGACCCCTGTGGAGACCGGCGTGACCGGGCGCGGACGTGGAGGACGGGCCTCCCGTCAGCGGGCCGCGAGCGCGCCCTCGTAGAGGTCGCGGCGCGACAGTCCGGTGGCCTGCGCGACCGCCACCGATGCCTCTTTCATGCGGACGCCGGCGGCGACGCGCTCGAGGACCAACCGCACCCCCGCCTCCAGGTCGACCGGACCCTCCGCGGACGGAGCGCCGGCCACGACGACGCAGATCTCGCCACGGACACCGTCCGCCGCCCAGGCGGCGAGCTCGCCGAGCGGCCCGCGCCGGACCTCCTCGTGCAGCTTGGTGAGTTCGCGGCAGACGGCAGCGGGGCGGTCGGCACCGAACGCGTCGGCCATGTCGGCGAGGGTGTCCGCGACGCGGTGGGGTGACTCGAAGAAGACGAGCGTGCGCGGTTCCCCGGCGAGCGCGGCGAACACGCGACGCCGTTCACCCTGCTTGCGGGTCGGGAAGCCCTCGAAGGCGAACCGATCGGTGGGCAGCCCGGACACGGCGAGCGCGGTGAGCACGGCGCTCGGCCCGGGGATCGCGGTGACGGTCACGCCGGCGGCCGCCGCCGCGGCGACGAGGGGGAACCCGGGATCGCTGATCGCCGGCATGCCGGCGTCGGTCAGGACGACCACGTCGTCGTCGCGGGCGAGGTCCACGACCTCCGCGGCACGGTCCCGCTCGTTGTGCTCGTGCAGGGCGATGAGGCGCGGCCGGTTCTCGACACCGAGGGCGCGCATCAGGTGGACGGCGGTCCTCGTGTCCTCGGCTGCCACGACCGAGGCGTTGGCGAGGGCCTCGATCAAGCGCCGGGAGGCGTCGCCGAGGTTGCCGATGGGAGTCGCCGCGAGCACGATCACCGGTCCATCATCCCGCGCGGGCGGCCGACCGCTCGCCACCCGCCTCGTCCTCCACAGGCCGCTCCTGTCCACCGTCACAGGATCCGGACCCGGGAGGCCCGATGCCGCTTCCCTAGGATGCTGGGGTGACGACGGACCTGGCCGAACGCGGCTCCCCGCGCGACCTCGACCGTCCCCGGGGATCACGACTCGACGACTGGTGGGCACGCGTGCTCACCACGTCGACGCGGGTCGCGATCTGGCGATGGACGGGTCCGCTCGCTGTGACGCTGCTCGCCGCGGTCCTGCGCCTCTGGGACATCGGCCGACCGGACAGCCTGGTCTTCGACGAGACCTACTACGTCAAGGACGCCTGGTCCATCGTCCACCTCGGGTACGAGGGCTCGTGGCCGGCGGACGTGGGCAACGACGGCCCCACGACGGACCAGCGGTTCGCGGGCGGCGCCACCGGCATCTACACCGACGTCGCGGAGTTCATCGCACACCCGCCGCTCGGCAAGTACCTCATCGGGCTCGGCGAGCTCCTGTTCGGCGGGGCGAACGCGGTCGGATGGCGCATCACGGTCGCGGCCGTGGGGATCGCGACGGTGTTCCTCGTCGCCGTCATCGCCCGGTCCCTGTTCCGGTCGACCCTCGTCGGCACCCTCGCCGGGTTCCTCATGGCGATCGACGGCCAGGCGATCGTGATGTCCCGCGTCTCCCTGCTCGACGGCATCGTCGGCTTCTTCGCCCTGCTCGGGTTCGGGGCGCTCCTGCTCGACCGCCGGTGGACGGAACAGCGGCTCGATCGATGGCTGACGCGCCGCGAGGACGCTCGGCGGAGCACCCTCTGGGGGCCGTCACTGTGGTTCCGGCCCTGGTTGTTCGCCATGGGACTCGCCTGTGGCCTGGCGACCGCGACGAAGTGGTCGGGCATGTACTTCCTGGCGTTCTTCGCCGTGTACAGCGTGCTGACCGACATGATGATGCGGCGTCGCGCGGGAATCGAGTTCTGGAGCAGCAGCGCGGTCCTCCGGCAGGGACCGGTCACGTTCCTGCTGACCGTCCCGGTCGCGGCCGTCGTCTACCTGGCGTCGTGGAGCGGTTGGTTCCTCACGAGGGGCGGGTACGACCGGACCTGGATCCAGAACGGCGGGCACCGCTGGACCGGTCTGCTCGCGTGGGTCCCCACCAGCGTGCAGAACTGGTGGCACTACCAGACCGAGATCTACGGCTTCAACATCACCCTGCACACGCCGCACGCCTACGCGGCGAACCCGTTCACGTGGCTGCTCATGGTGCGCCCGACGAGCATGTACTACCAGGGCACGGACCTCGGGCAGGACGGCTGCGCGTCCGAGCGGTGCGGAGCCGCGATCACCGACATCGCGAACCCGTTCATCTGGTACGCGGCGGTCATCGCGGCCGTGGTGCTGCTCGTGCTGTTCGTGCGTCGGCGGGACTGGCGGGCCGGGTACGTGCTGCTCGGGGTGGCCGCCGGGTACCTGCCGTGGCTCCTGTACGCCGGGCGCACGGTGTTCCAGTTCTACACGATCGCCTTCGAGCCCTACCTCGTCATCGGACTGGCCGCCGTGCTGGCGATGCTCCTCGGGTCACGGGACGATCCCCGGCCGAGGCGGACCCGGGCGATCGTCTGGGTGATCGTGTACCTCGCCGTGGCGAGCGCGGCCACCGCGTACTGGTACCCGATGTGGACGGCGATGCAGACCTCGTGGGACTTCGTCCGGTCGCACTACTGGTTCTCGTCCTGGCTCTGAGCGGTCGGGGGCCCTGAGCGGTCGGGGGACCCTGAGCGGTCAGGTGGCACTGAGCGGTCAGGGGGCACTGAGCGGTCAGGCCGGAGCCGCGTTCAGCGCGAGCTCGAGCTCCTGACGCTCGAGGGGGCGCCCGCGCAGCGGCGACTCGACGGCGGGCGGACAGACCCCGTCGATGAGCATCTGCCCGTACCGGCGCCAGAGGTCCGGGTCGCAGCCGCGGGTCCGGTCGGCCACGGCACCCACCATGACGACGAGCATCGGCACGTCACGCGCCTGGAAGCCCTCTCGCAGCGCGCCCTCGCGGTGGGCGCGATCCACGAGCGCGGTCATCTCCGCGTCGATCCGGTCCCGGTCCCGTCGCAGCGCGGGCGACGCGGGGTGGGCCCGGACGATCACGTCGGCCAGTGCCCGGTCGCTCGCGCGTAACTCGAGCGCGCCGAGCAGGTAGGCGCGCATGGCCTCGCGTCCGGTGGGGCAGGCGGCGGCGCGCTCCACCAGCGCGGACAGGGTCTCGAACTTCGCCGACAGCAGGGCGTCCACGAGGGCGTGCTTGTCGGGGAACCGTCGGTAGACCGTGCCGACGCCCACGCCCGCCTCGTGCGCGACCTCGTTGAGCGTCACGCTGAGCCCTCGTTCGGCGAAGAGCCGTCGCGCGGTGGCCAGGATGCGCTCTCGGTTCCGCAGGGCATCCGCGCGGAGTGGTCGCGCCTCCCGGTCCGGATGGGACGTGGTGGGCATGTCGGGAACGTTAATCCCGATTTCTGGGAATAAGCGGATGCGGCGCATCCGTTTCGCTCTACACTGAGCGAGGCGTCCGACGGTGCGCGCCTCCACATCCACTGCATCCGAGTGACGGAGGACGCCATCATGACGTCAGAACAGACGGCGACGACGCCGACCGGGGCGGTGCCCACGAGCACCGCGGGTGCGGCGCGCCGCACCGAGGGCGGGGTCCGCAACCCCTCGCCCATCGACAAGAAGGACCACCGCTGGATCGTCCTGACGGTGATCGGCATCGCGCAGATCATGGTCGTGCTCGACGCGACCATCGTGAACATCGCCCTGCCGTCCGCGCAGCAGGACCTCGGCTTCGGCACCGACCAGCGCCAGTGGGTCGTCACGGCCTACTCGCTCGCGTTCGGCTCCCTGCTCCTGCTCGGCGGGCGACTCGCGGACCTCTTCGGCCGGAAGAACACGTTCATCATCGGGCTCATCGGGTTCGCCCTCGCCTCGATGCTCGGCGGCCTCGCGGGCACGTTCGGGCTGCTCGTGGCCGCCCGCGCGCTCCAGGGCGTCTTCGGCGCACTGCTCGCACCCGCGGCCCTGTCGCTGCTCACCACGACGTTCACCGACATGAAGGAACGTGCGCGCGCCTTCGGCATCTTCGGCGCGATCGCCGGATCGGGTGCCGCGATCGGTCTGCTCCTGGGCGGCGTCCTCACCGAGTACGCCTCGTGGCGCTGGTGCCTCTACGTCAACCTCGTGATCGCGGCGTTCGCGTTCGTCGGCGCGTTGCTGTTCATCCCGCGTCCGGTCGCCGCACCGCGGCCCCGCATCGACTACCTCGGGGTCGTCACGATCACGGCCGGCCTGGTCGGCATCGTCTACGGGTTCTCGAACGCCGAGACCAACGGCTGGAACGACGGCCTGACCTACGTCTGCCTCGCCGCCGGCGTGGTCCTCATCGCGCTCTTCGTCCTCATCGAGACCCGTGTCGCACACCCGCTCATGCCGCTCCGCGTCGTGCTCGACCGTGATCGCGGCGGTTCGCTGCTCGCCATGGGCCTCGTCGCCATCGGCATGTTCGGCATCTTCCTGTTCCTGACGTACTACCTCGAGCAGACGCTCGGGTTCTCGTCGCTCAAGACCGGCCTGGCGTTCCTGCCGATGCCGCTGTCGATCATGTTCAGCTCGACGATCCTCGGGACCCGCCTGCTCCCGCGCGTCGGGCCGAAGGTGCTCATCTTCATCGGTGGTCTGGTCGCGGCGGTCGGTCTGCTGCTCCTCACCCGGACGCAGCTCGACAGCGCGTACGCGCCCGTCGTGCTCCCGGGCCTCATCGTCATCGGTCTCGGCATGGGCCTGATCTTCTCGTCGGCGTTCTCCACCGCCACCTCGGGAGTCGCCCGACAGGACGCCGGCGTCGCCTCGGCGATGGTGAACACGATGCAGCAGATCGGCGGGTCGATCGGAACCGCGCTGCTGTCGACGATCTTCGCCGACGTCGTGCGCGACCAGCTCACCGGGACGAAGGGCAGCCAGCTCGACCAGGCCCGCGCGGCCCTCGACGGCTACCACACGGCGTTCTTCATCTCGTCGGGCGTGCTCGTCCTCGTGGCACTGGCGGGCGGTCTGATCATCAACCGGCAGCGGGTGCGCCTGGCCAAGCTGCAGGCGGCTTCGTCGGACATCACGGGTTCGATCCCGACCGCCGCGCACTGATCACACTCCCGGCGCTCGTCGCCGCTGACGACGCGGGGTCGTCCGAGCGTCCACGACGCCGGATGACCCCGCGTTTCGGCGTGTTGCCGGAGCTTGTGGAGCGTCAGTGGGTGCGGGTTATGTTGTCGGCATGTCCCCGCTCCTGACGTCGCCCCTGGTGTCGACCCAGTGGCTCGCCGACCACCTGGGGTCGGACGACCTCGTGGTGATCGACGCGACCGTGCGCACGTCGGGCATCGGCCGCGGCACCCGCTGGGAGTCCGCGCACGACGCGTACGTCGAGGACGGCCACGTGCCGGGTGCGGTGTTCGCCGATCTCGTCGACGACCTCAGCGCTCCCGGAGCGGCCGTCCCGTTCACCCGTCCGGACGTTGCGCGGTTCGAGCGCGCCGTCTCGGCGCTCGGCGTCTCGAACGGATCGACCGTCGTGGTCTACGACGCCGCCCAGGGCGAGTGGGCCTCGCGGCTCTGGTGGCTGTTCCGCTCGTTCGGCTTCGACACCGTGGCCGTGCTCGACGGCGGGTTCGGCAAGTGGTCGCGTGAGGGGCGCCCGATCCGCCTCGGGGCGCTCGCTCCGCGGTCGTCGACGTTCCTCGCGACCGAGGAGCGACCGATGTGGGCGGACCGCGACCGCGTCGAGCGCGCGGTGGACGGGTCGGAGCCAGCCGCCCTGGTGTGCGCCGCCGACGAGCGCGCGTTGGGTCCCGCCGTACCCGAGCTCATCCCCGGGACGACCGCGATCCCCATCGACCGGGTCATCGACGAGGACACGAACGCCTTCCTCCGCCCGCGGACCCTGTCGACGGTCTTCGCCCCCGTGCTCGACGCCCCCGAGGTCGTGACCTACTGCGGTGTCGGTACCGCCGCCTGCGTCGACGCGTTGGCCCTGACGGTCCTCGGTCACGACCACGTGCAGGTCTACGACGGCTCCCTGGCGGACTGGTCGCGGGCGCCCGAGCCGGTCGCCTCCTGATCCTGCCCGTGGCTCGCTCCCCCTCCCGACGGCCGGGAGGCCCGGTCCGGTCCACAGGGACCGGGCAGCGGTCCGACCGTGGGGACGGCACGGGATACCGTGACGCCATGCACAGCACGACGACCACGACCTGGTCCGTTCGCCCGGTCGAGCCCCAGGACGAGGCACCGTGGCGGGCGCTCTACCGCGGGTACCGCACGTTCTACCGCCTCGACCACGACGACGCGGTGGTGGACCGGACCTGGCAGTGGATCGTCCGGGGCGACCACGGACTCTTCGGCCTCGTGGCGTCCAGGCCGGACGGGACCCTCGGCGCGTTGGCCGACCTGCGCTGGTTCGCGCGGCCCTCCAGCGCGACACTCGGGCTCTATCTGGACGACCTCTTCACCGCCGCGGAGCACCGCGGACTCGGGCTCGGCCGCATGCTCCTCGACCGGGCTCGGTCGGTCGCGGCCGACGGGGGTGCGTCCGTGGTCCGATGGATCACCGCTGCCGACAACGCGACGGCGCGGTCCTTGTACGACGCCCACGCCACGGCCACACCGTGGATCACCTACGACATGGCACCGGGAGCGGCACGATGAGCGCGCGCCGCGCAGTGGTGCTCGGCGGCACCGGGGGCATCGGATCGGCGATCGTCCGGCAGCTGCTCGACGCGACCGACGACTGGCAGGTCGACGTGGTGGCGCGACGGGGCGGTGCGGCGGCCGACGCGCTCGTCGCCCGTGGCGCACGCTTCGTCCCGGGTGACCGCCGAGACGGGGTGCTGCTCCGTGACCTCCTCCGTGCCGGGGCCGATCTGCTCGTCGACGGCGTCGGCGCGACCGCGGCCGACGCGCGACAGCTCACCCCGTACCTCCCGGACGTCGCCTCGACCGTGCTGCTCTCGACGAAGGCCGTGTACGTCGACGAGCGTGGTCGCCACGCGAACTCACTCGAACGTCCGGTGTTCCCGGTGCCGATCACCGAGGCCCAGCCGACCGTCCCCGCGGGCGAGGGCGACCCGACCTCCCGAGACGGGTACGCGGCGAACAAGGTGGCCGCGGAACAGGTCCTGCTCGACCACGGCGCCCCGGTGACGGTCCTGCGTCCGTCGAAGGTGTACGGGGTCGGGATCGGCCGGCCGCGCGAATGGTGGGTGGTGCGGCGGGTGCTCGACGGTCGCCCGCACATCGCCCTCGCCGACGGCGGGATGAGCATCGACCACACCACCGCCGCGGCCGGTGTCGCCAGCCTGGTGCACCTCGTCGCCGACGCGCCGGATCGCCGGATCCTCAACGTCGCGGACGAGCCGGCTCCGACAGTCCTCGACGTCGTCCGGACGATCGCCGGACACCTCGGACACCGGTGGGAGGAGGTCCTGCTCGACCAGGAAGCCTCCGCGTTCACGGGCCGCAGTCCGTGGTGGACGCCCTCGCCGGTCGTGCTCGACACCTCGGCCGCCCGCACCCTCGGCTGGCAACCGCCCCGGTTCGAGGACGCCGTCCTGCCCGAGGTCGACTGGCTCGTCGAGGTGGCGCAGTCGACACCCGCCGACGGGGACGTCCCCTGGGCCACCGATCCCTTCTTCGAGCGCCTGTTCGACTACGGCCCCGAGGACGCGGCACTCACGCTCTTGTCGTTACGCGAGTGACGCCGGGTTCCACGCCCGTCGCTCGTCGCCGTCCGGGTCGTCGACCTCGGTGATCGTCTCCGCGAGCAGGGCGGTGGTCCTCCGATCGAGGTCGTAGGGACGCCACGGCGCGCGCCCGGTACACACGAACGTCACCCAGGCGTCGTGCACGGTGCGCGCGGCCCGCTGTGACGGATGCGCTCCGATCCGAGGGGCGAGTTCCGGAAGCGTCACCGTCTCGAACACGAAGGGCGTGTCCGCGGCGTGGCACGAGCCGAGGCCGTCGTTGTCGCGGGCGTCCACGGCGTCGAACCGGTACATCCAGGTCCCGGACGACCCATGCGCTGCTGCCGTGGCGCTCTGCTCCACGCCACGTGACGCGAGCGCCTCCGCGAGGGCGACCGTCGGCATCCGGAACCGCTGGTCGCCGCCGACCGCCACGAGCAGCTCGCCCGACGTCGCCCCGGATCGCGTCCGCCGGTACACGTCGAGACCCTCCGCTCGCAGCCCCCACCGCTCGGCAGCGGCACGGAGCCCCGCGTCGTCGGTCGCGTCGACGAGTCCCGCGGGCCGCGCGAACAGTTCGTACTCGTCCCGGGTCGTCCCGAGCAGGACGGGGACGTCCGCGGCGATCCCGGCACGGACCGCGTCGACAGGCCGGAGTGGCACCAGGTCGCCGTCGATGACGGGCGCGAACGGGACACCACCACGTGGGATCGATCCCCATCCGCCGGCGCTGGCGCGGGCGACGACGCCGCTCACGGCCTCCACCAGCGCGTCGGACGGGACTGCGGCGAGCGCCGCGGTGGTCGGTGGGATCCCGAGGTCCGCCGCGAGCGCGTCGGTCAGTGCCCGTCCCTCCTCGACCGGGAGCAGCCGGCTGCCGGCACCGCTCTGGATCACGGCCGCGGCGAAGAGGCCGCGTGCGGACGGCATCGTGAGCAGGGTGGCGACGGATGCTGCACCGGCGGACTCCCCGGCGATCGTGACCCGGTCGGGATCACCGCCGAACCGCGCGATCTCGTCCCGAACCCATCGGAGCGCGGCGACCTGGTCCTGCATGCCGAGGTTCGGCGAGCCGTCCTCCGTGACGAGGGATCCCTCGGCACCGAGCCGGTAGTTGATGGTGACGCAGACGATGCCGTCGCGGGCGAATGCGGTGCCGTCGTACTCCGGCAGCGAGCCGGAGCCCTGGAGGAACGACCCGCCGTGGATCCACACGAACACGGGGAGGCGGTCCGCGCCGACCGGCGTCCAGACGTTGCAGTTGAGCCACTCGTCGCCGGGGATCGTCACCTCGGGCAGGATCGGCACGACAGGCGCCGGGTAGCTCCCCTTCGGCGCCGTCGGGCCGTACACGGTGGCGTCGCGGACGCCCTGCCACGGGACGACCGGCTGCGGCGGTCGGAGTCGGTTCCGGCCGACCGGAGCGGCGGCGTACGGCACGCCGAGGAACCGTCGGATGCCGTGTTCGGCGGTCCCCCGGATGCTGCCGCCCGACACGTGGACGACGTGTTCCGCCTGCTCGTTCTGTTCCATCGCTGCTCCTCCACGGTACTGTGAGTGGTCACTTACAACTTACGTGTGAGCGACCACTCACACAAGTGACAGCACGGACTCCAGGAGGACGCCATGGCCGGTCGCGGAACCGCCGACGAACGACGCGATCAGATCCGCCGAGCAGCGACCGTGGCGTTCGCCCGTTCGGGACTGCACGGGGTGTCGATCGACACCATCGCGCGCGAGGTCGGCATCAGCGAGGCGTACGTCTTCCGGCTCTTCGGCAACAAGCGCGCCCTGTTCATCGACGTCGTCGTCGCCGCGTGCGACCGACTCACCGAAGGCATGGTCGCAGCGGCAGCGGGACGCACCGGTGCCGAGGCCCTGACGGCGATGGGCGACGCGTACGTCGAACTCCTCGGCGACCGGGACCGGCTGTTGTTGCAGATGCAGGGCTTCGCGGCGTGCGCCGACCCGACCGTCCGGGCGGCGATGCAGGACGCGTTCGGCCGCCTCTGGAACACCGTGGCCGAACGGTCGGAGTTGGGCGACGTGCCCGTCAAGACCTTCATCGGCCTCGGGATGCTCATGAACACCCTCGCCGCGCTCGACGTCGGGACGCTCGACACCGAGTGGGCACGTGCTGCTCGGTCTTTCGTCCCGTTCGGTCCCGCTGGCGTCATCTGATCGCGGCGCGCGCCGCTCCGCGACGACCGGACGGGGTTACCGGAGGCTGCCCTCCTCGGTTCCCCGCACGACGTCCACAGCGTCGGTCGGACCGGTTGCGGTCCACAGCGCGCGTTGGCCTGGGACCCCGGGCGCGGCCTCGGTGCAAGGCTGGGCCCATGAGCGACAACCGTCTCGGCACCGCCGTCAGTCCCTACCTGCGAGCCCATGCCGACAACCCCGTGGACTGGCGGGAGTGGGGCACGGAGGCGTTCGCCGAGGCCGCGGAGCGCGACGTCCCCGTGTTCGTGTCGATCGGCTACGCCACCTGTCACTGGTGCCACGTCATGGCCCGTGAGTCGTTCTCCGACCCGGCGATCGCCGACGAACTCCGTCGGGACTTCGTGTCGGTCAAGGTCGACCGCGAAGAGCGCCCGGACGTCGACTCCAGCGCCATGATCGGCGCGAGCGCGTTCACCCAGAACCTCGGCTGGCCGCTCAGCGTCTTCATGACACCGGGGGGCCGGGTGTTCTACGCGGGCACCTACTTCCCGCCCGAACCCGTGCAGGGGCACCCCTCGTTCCGGCAGGTGCTCGGCGCGGTGCGCGAGGCCTGGACGGACCGGCGGGACGAGGTCGACCAGAACGCCGACGGCATCGCCGCCGCCATCACTGCACAGTCACAGGCGGGTGGCGGCGCGGACGACGCCGGCTCGGAGGCTCGGGGCGGCCCCGCCACGGCCCTCCCGGATCCGTCGGCGGTGCACGCGGTCGTGGACCGACTGGCGGAGGCAGAGGACCGGGAGTTCGGTGGCTTCGGGTCGGCCCCGAAGTTCCCGAACGCGCCGTTGCTCGAGTTCCTCGTCGATGCCGGTGCCGACGGCGACGCGCAGGCGCTCGACCTGGCGGAACGAACCCTGACCGCGATCGCCGGGTCCGACCTCCTCGACCCCCTCGACGGCGGCGTCTTCCGCTACGCCACCCGGCGTGACTGGAGCGTGCCGCACTACGAGCGGATGCTGTACGACAACGCGGGGCTGCTCGCGACCGCTGGTGCCCTCGCCCGACATCGCCCCGACGGCATCGCCCCGCAGCTCGCGCGCGGCATCGCCCGGTTCCTGCACGCCGTGCTGCGGACGGCGGACGGTGTGTTCGTCGCGGCGCAGGACAGCGAGAGCACCATCGACGGCCGACGCGTCGAGGGTGCGTGGTACCGCGAGGACGCCGCGGGTCGCGCTCGGCTCGACCCGCCGCCGCTCGACGACCACGTGCTCACCGGCTGGAACGGACTCGCCATCCGTGCCCTCGCGATCGCCGGGGCGGCGCTCGCGGATCCCACCATGATCGAGGACGCTCGCAGCGCCGCTGACCATCTCCTCGCGACACACGTCCGCGACGGTGCGGTCGTCATCCGGTCCTCGACGCCCCGGGGTCCCTCCGCCGCGGGGCCCGCACTCGAGGACATCGGGCTGTTCGCCGAGGGGCTGGCCGAGCTCGCGCTCGCCAGCGGAGAAGCCCGGTACGCGATGGCGGCGCGGACCATCGTCGACGATGCCGTCACGCTCGACGACGCGGGCCGGGCTCGGGTGGTGGTGGGTGCGGATCCGGTCCTCGCGGCCGCAGGCACCGATGCCGGCGAGCAACCCCAGACGGCGCTGCGGAGCGGCTCGATGGGACTCGCGGGTGCAGCTGCCCGCCTCGCGGAGTTGACCGGCGACTCCCGGTACGGCTCGATCGCCGCTCAGCTGGTCGCTGGCCGGGCGAACGACGGACTGCGGCAACCTCTCGGCCACGCCGATGCACTCGGGCTCGCGCTCGAACTGGGCCGACCGAGTCGCGAGGTCGTCGTGGTGGTCGAGCACCCCGACGACCCGATGGCCCGGCGCGGCGTGGCCGAGCGACGTCCCGGCACGCTCGTCGCGGTGGTGACACCCGAGCAGGCCCGTGCCTTCGCCGCTGCGGGATTCGAGCTGTTCGTCGACCGCGATGCGCTCGCCCCCGCGGCCTACGTGTGTCACGACATGGTCTGCGCGTTACCGGCGCGGACGATCGACGCACTCGCAGCGAGCCTGTCCGCCTGACCCGACCGCTCCCCGGCCACGGCAGGTCGGCACGACCCTGCGGGCCCCGGATGGAGCCACGCGACGTAGACTGGAGGGCTCATGCCGACCACCCCGATCGCGATCTCGTACCCGCCGGACCTGCCCGTGTCGCAGCGGCGCGACGACATCGCTGCCGCGATCCGCGACCACCAGGTCGTCATCGTCGCCGGCGCGACCGGGTCCGGCAAGACGACGCAGCTGCCGAAGATCTGCCTCGAACTCGGACGCGAGCACATCGGACACACCCAGCCACGGCGGATCGCGGCGCGGACCATCGCGGAGCGCGTGGCCGAGGAGCTCGGGAGCGACCTCGGCGACCTCGTCGGGTACCAGGTGCGGTTCACCGACAAGGTCTCGGCGAACACCCGGGTCAAGCTCATGACCGACGGGATCCTGCTCAACGAGATCCACCACGACCGCGACCTCCAGCGCTACGACACGATCATCATCGACGAGGCGCACGAGCGGTCGTTGACGATCGACTTCCTGCTCGGGTACCTGAAGCGGCTGTTGCCGCGGCGCCCCGACCTCAAGGTGATCATCACGAGCGCGACGATCGACCCCGCGTCGTTCTCCCGGCACTTCGACGGGGCTCCGATCATCGAGGTCTCGGGCCGGACGTTCCCGGTCGAGATCCGCTACCGGCCCCTCGTCGCCGAGGACGGCACCGACGCCGACGCCGACGTGGACGCCGAGCTCGACGAGGACGACGCACGCACCGGTGACGCCGGGCGGAGTACCCGCGTCGGCTCCCCCGACGACCGCGACTTCCTGCAGGGCATCACGGACGCGCTCGAGGAACTGGCGCGCGAGGAACCCGGTGACGTGCTCGTGTTCCTGTCCGGCGAGAACGAGATCCGCGACGCCCAGGACGCCATCGAGGGCAAGCGGTACCCGGGCACCGAGGTCCTGCCGCTGTACGGGCGGCTGTCCGCGGCGGACCAACATCGCGTGTTCCAGCGGAGCAGCACGCCGGGCGTCCGCAGGCGCGTGGTGCTCGCGACGAACGTCGCCGAGACGAGCTTGACCGTGCCCGGGATCCGATACGTCGTGGACACCGGCACCGCGCGCATCTCGCGGTACTCCCCACGTGCGAAGGTGCAGCGGCTGCCGATCGAGGCGATCTCGCAGGCGAGCGCGAACCAGCGGTCGGGCCGGTCCGGCCGCACGAGCCCGGGCATCGCGATCCGCCTCTACTCCGAGGACGACTTCGCCCGCCGCCCCGAGTACACGGACCCCGAGATCCTCCGCACGAACCTGGCCGCGGTGATCCTGCAGATGATCTCGCTCGGCTTCGGCGACATCGGCGCGTTCCCGTTCCTGCAACCCCCGGACTCGCGGGGCGTCAAGGACGGCCTCGACCTGCTCCGCGAGCTCCAGGCCGTGGACAAGCAGGGCGCGATCACCCGCACGGGCCAGCAGCTGACCCGATTGCCGATCGACCCCCGCCTCGGACGCATGGTGCTCGAGGCGGGCCGGCAGGGCGTCGGCCGCGAGGTCATCGCGATCGTCGCCTCCCTGAGCATCCAGGACCCGAGGGAACGCCCGCTCGAGCAGCGGGCCCGTGCCGACCAGCTGCATGCACGGTTCTCCGATCCGACGAGTGACTTCCTGACCCTCCTGACGCTCTGGAACCACATCGAGGACCGGCAGACGGAGCTCAGCTCGAGTGCGTTCCGCCGCGAGGTCCGCTCCGAGTTCCTCAACTACCTGCGGATCCGCGAGTGGCAGGACCTGTACCGGCAGTTGTCACGGGCCGCCAAGCAGGTCGGGGTGCACGTCGGGACGGAACGCAAGGACGACCCGGACGCCGTCCACCGCGCGCTGCTGTCGGGCCTGCTCAGTCAGATCGGGTTGCGGGACCGAGAGAAGCGCGACTACCTCGGTTCGCGCAACACCCGCTTCGTCCTGTTCCCCGGGAGCGTGCTGGCGAAGAAGCAGCCGGATGCGGTGATGGCCGCCGAACTCGTCGAGACGAGTCGCCTCTTCGCGCGCACGGTCGGGAGGATCGACCCGGCCTGGGCGGAACCGCTCGCCGGGGACCTCCTCAAGCGCACCTACGGGGAACCCCACTGGGAGAAGAAACAGGGCGCCGTCGTGGCCTACGAGCGCGTGACGCTGTTCGGCGTGCCGATCGTCGCGCGACGGCGCGTGCAGTACGCCCGCATCGACCCGGTGCACGCACGCGAGCTGTTCATCCGGCATGCCCTGGTCGAGGGCGAGTGGGACTCCCCGCAGGCGTTCGACCGGGCGAACCGCAGGCTCCGGAAGGAACTCGAGCAACTCGAGGAGCGCACCCGCCGCCGCGACATCCTGCTCGACGACGAGCGCGTGTTCGACTTCTACGACGCCCGGGTACCCGCCGACGTCGCGACCACCCGGGGGTTCGAGGGCTGGTGGCGCCGAGAGCGCCGGGACCGCCCGGACCTGCTGACGATGCGCCGAGAGGACCTGCTCGACGAGTCCGCCGCCGAGGCTGCGCAGGACGAGTCCGAGTACCCGACGCAGTGGCGACAGGGCGACCAGCGTCTGGCGCTCCGCTACCGGTTCGAGCCGGGCGCCGAGGACGACGGCGTGTCCGTGCAGGTGCCCCTGCCGCTGCTCCCCCGCATGCGCGAGGACGGCTTCGACTGGCAGGTGCCGGGGCTGCGGAAGGAGCTCGTGACGGCGCTCATCCGGGCGCTCCCGAAGCAGATCCGCAAGAACGTGGTGCCCGCGGCCGACTGGGCGGAGAAGCTCGTGGCGGTGCTGCCGGACGACGCGCCGGCCGAGCCGACCGAGTCGTTCCGCTCGACGCTCGCCGCGGCGATCCAGCGCATGGTGCACGTGCCGGTGACCGAGGCCGACTTCGACATGGAGCGCGTGCCACCGCACCTCCTGCCCACGTACACGGTCGTCGACGAGCGCGGCCGCCGCGTCGGGTCCGGCAAGGCGCTCGGGACGCTGCAGGAGCAGCTCAAGGAGCGGACGCAGGCGAGCGTCGCGCGGGCGGCGAGCCGTCCCTCCCGATCGGGAGGCGCGGCTCCGGTCCCCGGGACCGCCGAGCGCTCCGGACTCACCACCTGGCCCGAGGCCGACCTGCCCCAGGTGCTGGACACTCGCCAGGCCGACGGCACGATCCGCGCGTACCCGGCACTGGTCGACGAGGGGAAGTCGGTGGCGGTCCGGCTGCTCGCGACGGCAGCAGACCGGGCGGTGCAGATGCCAGCGGGGGTCCGTCGGCTCGTCATGCTCGCCGTGCCGAGTCCGGTGAGCTACATCCAGTCGCACCTGACCGCGCAGGAGAAGCTCGCCCTCGCGACGAGTCCGTACCCGTCGACGACGGCGCTCTTCGACGACGTCCTCGCGGCGGTGGTGGACGCCGGCGTGCGGCGACGGCACCCGGACGGGCTGGTGTTCACGCGTGCGGAGTTCGAGGCGACCCGGGACGCCGTGTCGGCGACCGTGGTGGACACCATGTTCGGAGCGGTGTCCGAGGTCGCGGCCGTCCTCACGGCGTGGCGTGGTGCCGAGCGCGCGTTGAAGGCCGCCACGTCGATGGCCCTGCTCCCGGCACTGACGGACATGCGGCAGCAGATGGAACGGCTCGTGTTCCCGGGCTTCGTCGCGGCGACGGGCATCGACCGGCTGCGTCGACTCCGCGTGTACCTGCAGGGTGTCGAGGCCCGGGTGGCGAAGCTCCAGCAGAACCCTGGCCGGGACCGCGCCTGGTTGCGGGACGTCGAGACCGCCACGACCCGGTACCTCGAGGCCGGGGGGACCTTCCCGCCGCAGCCCGGTGCGCCCGCCGAGCTCGTGCACGCACGGTGGATGCTCGAGGAGTTCCGGATCTCCCTGTTCGCCCAAGAGCTCCGGCCCGCCGAGACGGTGAGCCTGCAGCGGATCGCGAAGGTGCTCGCGTCGGTCTGAACCCCGATCGGCGTGCCGGGCGACCTGCAGTGTCGGCCGTTCTGGGGACCCGTGCCCCCCGTCGGAGCGCCGCCACGACCCCCGCTTTTTCCGGCATGTGTCCGCGTCTTTCGGGGGTGTTACGTCGGGCCGTGCGGTCACCGAGTCTTCGCCGCCGAGCGACTGTCCGGCCGTCCAGTCGGTCTAGCGTGATGAGCACGCCCGGTGGTCGGGCGGCGTCCGTGCGCGGACGTTGTCGAGCTCCGCTACGGGGAACGGAACCGAGATGGCCTTCGCACTGCACCGCTGGAACCGCGCCACACTGCTCGCGCGCCTCGAGGCGAACGAGGCGATCGACGACGCGTCCAGCATGGATCCCGCGCAGGCGGCGCGGGAGCGGCTCCGGCTGCTGGCCGTCGGCGACCGGTTCGAGGCAGCCGTCATCTCCGACGACGAGGCGATCGCCGAGTTCCGTCGGCTGCGTGACGACGCTCGGCGCATCGCGGTGGGCCAACCGGTCCTCGACTGAGCGCGGCCGCGTCCGCCACGAAGCGTGCGAGCACGACCGGGGCGACCGAGCGGGCGGTGGTTCAGGGCGTCCGACCGGCCGCTCCGGTCGCGTGACCACGTGCGAGGCTGTCGGCATGCAGCACGACGAGCACCATGACCGGAACGCCTTGTCCTTCGGCGCCGTCGCCGACGTGTACGAACGGGGGCGTCCCGGCTACCCCGCCGAAGCGATCGCCTGGGTGCTGCCGCCTGGCGCGTCGCGCGTGGTCGACCTCGGTGCCGGGACCGGCAAGGCGACGAGGGTGCTGACGACGCTCGCCGCCGAGGTCCTCGCGGTCGAGCCCGATCCCGGTATGCGTACTGCACTCGCGCGGGTGCTCCCGGACGTACCGGTGCTCGAGGGCACGGGCGAGGCGATCCCGCTGGAGGACGACTGGGCCGACGCCGTGGTCGTGGCCCAGGCGTGGCACTGGATGGACCCGGTCGCGGCGTCGCGGGAGATCGGCCGGGTGCTCCGGCCGGACGGCACGCTCGGGCTCGTCTGGAACCTCCGGGACGAGACCGTGCCGTGGGTCGCGCGCATGAGCGCCCTCATGCACCAGCCGGGTGAGCGCGTGATGGGCGTCGAGCACCCGGCGTTCGCGCCGCCGTTCGCCAGGCACGAGCGGCACGAGGTCCGCTGGGTGCACGAGCAGAGCCGGGAGGAGTTCCTGGCGATGGTGGCGTCCCGGAGCTACGTGAGCACGCTCGAGGCGGCGGAGCGCCAGGCCGTGCTCGGTCGGATCGAGGACCTCCTGGACGGTGACCCCGCGCTCTCCGGTGACGTGATCGCGGTGCCCTACGTGACCTACGCGCACCGCGCCTCCCGGTAGCGACGCCCGAGAACGAAGACGCGGGAACGCGCGCGCACGGACGACGAGTGCGCGGTCGTCCGACCACACACTCGTCGTCGGCACGCGCCCCGGCGACGGGGAGACCCGACCGCCGGGGACGCAGGGTCAGACCGTACCGCTCCGCATTGGGCCCGGCCGCCGCTCCCGGAGCCGGTTCGCGGTGACGAGCAGGGCGCCGGCGAGCACGAGGAGCAGCGCGCCGAGGCCGACCATGCCGACCGCGATGTCCGACCCGGTGAACGCGAGCTGCCCGACGGACACGACCGCGGCGACCGCTGTCCGGGCGACCGCGTCGTGGATGCCGAGCACGACGCCGTCGGGGTTCAGCGCCTCGACCCGGTACGAGTACGTCGTGTCGGGGTCGAGGCCGGTGAACACGGCAGTCGTGGCACCGGCACCGAGGGTGCGCGACGCGACCGCGTGGGCGAGGTCGCTGCTCGCGGAGACGACGATCCGGTAGGCCGTGGCACCGGGGATCGGCTTCCAGGTGGCCGTGAAGGACCCACTCGCCTTCGACGGGACCACGATCGGCTCGACCGTGTGGATCGCCGTCACGACGATCGCCGTCGTCGCCGACGAGGGTCCGTACGAGTCGTCGCCCGTGTACGCTGCCGCGACCGTGTCCGAGCCGGGCACGATGCCCGCGGTCGAGCACGTGCTGTGCGGGAGCGTCAGCGTGCAGAGCACCCGGTGGTCGACGCGCAGGGTGACCGTACCGGTGGCGTGCGCGGGCAGGCCACCGATCGTCAGGGTGACCGTGTCGCCCCACGTGGTGCTCGACGCTGCAGCGTGCACCGTGACCGCGGTCGCGGCCCGCGCCACGTGCATGGTGATGGGCGTGCCGGTCGAGCCGTCGTGATCGGCGTCACCCGAGTAGACGGGCGTCACCTGGTGTGTGCCGGTCGGCAGGTCGGTGACCGTGGTGCAGCTCGTCGCGCGCCCGAGTTGCACGGTGCAGAGGGTCGTGCCGGCGTCGTCGGTGAACGTGACCGTGCCCGTGGCGCCGGCGGGCAGCCCGGTCGGGGTCAACACCACGCCGGTGCCGTAGGTGGTGTCGATCGTGCCGAGGCCAGCGCCGCTGCCGCCGCCCGCGCCGCCGCCACCCGAGCCGCTCCCGCTGCCGCTCCCGGTCCCGGTCCCGCTGCCGCTCCCGCCCCCGGCGCCCGTGCCACCACTGCCCGGCACGACGGCGACGGCCGTGGGCGCCTTGGCGACCGTGATCGTCAGGGTCTGCGTCGCCGTGGCGGGCGCGTGGTCGTCGTCGCCCGGGACGAACGTCGTCGTCACCGTGTGGGTCCCGGCGCCCAGCGCGGCCGAGGTCGTGCACGAGAGCGCGGGGAGCTGCACGGAGCAGAGGACCTGGTGGTCGTCGTCGGTGAACGTCACGGTCCCGGTGGCGCCCGGAGCGATGCCGGCGACGGTCAGGGTGACCGGCGTGCCGTGGACGGGATGGTCGTCGCTGACGCTCGCGGTGATGCTGCTCGACCTCGCGGCGACGACGAGCTGGACCGCCGGGCTCGTGCTGCCGACGTGGTCGGTGTCGCCCGTGTACGTCGCGGTGATCGCGTAGCTGCCCTTGTGCAGGGTCGACGGTGTGACCGTGGTGGCAGCTGCGCCGTCGCGCACGTCCGCCGAGCCGAGCGCCAGCCCGTCGCTCGTCGCCCACGTGACGGTGCCCGACGCACCGGCGGGCAGGTCCGTCACGGCGAGCGCGGCCGTGTCGCCGTAGTCCATGGAACTCGTGCTGCCGCCGTCGATGGTCGCCCCGATCGCCGTCGTGGCGCGCTGGACGACGAGCGTCACGACCGGGCTGTCGACGGCCTCGTGGTCGTCGTCGCCGACCCAGTGCGCGATGACCTGGTACCTGCCGGCGGTGAGGGCGGCGTCGGTGTCGATGCTGGGCCTCCCGGCCGTGGCCGTGCCGAGCACGGTGCCACCGGTCGTCGCGAACCGGATGACGCTGTCGCTGGCGGCGCCGCTCGGGAGGCCCGTGGCGGTCAGGCGCGCGGTCGTCCCGTAGGTCACGGTGTCGGCGTCGCTCGTGTGGCCGTCGGCCGTCACGCCGATGGCGGCGGTGGCCTTCGCCACGTGCACGGCGACCGGGTCGCTCGAACCGCCCACGTGGTCGGTGTCGCCGTCCCAGCTCGCGCTGACCGTGTGGTCCCCGGCGGCCAGCGCGGTCGTGGTGCACGAGGTCGCGGGCAGGTGCACGGTGCACAGCGGGGCGCCGCTCTCGTCGGTGAACGCGATGGTGCCGCTGGCTGCAGCGGGTGTGCCCGTCGCCGACAGGGTGAGCTCGTCGCCGAAGGTCGGGGTCGGGTCGCTCACGGTGGTGGTCATCGGGACGGCCTGTACCCGGTCGACCGTGAGCGTCGCGACGGAGGACGTGCCGCCGGCGTAGTCACCGTCGGTCGTGCCGGCGTAGGTCGCGACGATGCGGTGCGCACCGGCGTCGAGCGTGCTCGTCGGCGTGCAGGACGTGTCGGGCAGCGTCACCTGGCACAGCGCGGGCGCGTCGGCGGACCCGGGGTCCGCGGACGCGTCGCGGAACGACACGGTGCCCGCGGCGTCGGACGGGAGGCCCGTCACGGCGAACGTGGGGACGTCACCGTACGTCGTGGTCGCGGTGGTGTGACCGTCGACGGTCGTGGCCGAGCTCGTGGCTGCCTGGCCGACGTGCACGGTCGCGGTGTTCGTGGCCGTGGAGGCGGCGGTCGCGCCGTCGCCGGAGTACCGCGCGGTCACGACGTGGTCGCCGAGCGCCAGCGTGGTGGGCTGCGTGCACGAGGGCGTCGTGGTACTCGCGTCGGCGGTGCAGGCGGCGGTGCCGTCGACGAGGAACGTCACGGTCCCGGTCGCACCCGAGGGCAGCCCGGTCGCGCTGTAGGTCGGCTCGACGCCGACGCGCGTGGTCTGAGCCGGTGAGGCGCCGACGGTGAACGCCGAGGAGCGGAGCGCGACGTCGACGGACGCCGTGCCCTTGGACCCGGATCGTGTGGTGTCGCCCGAGTAGGTCGCGGTCACGACGTGCGGACCGGCGGCGCCCTCGACGACGGAGCACGACGCGGTGCCGTTCGCGACGGGGACCGCCCTGCACACGGTCGTGCCGCCCTGCGTGAACGTCACGGTGCCGGTCGCGGCCGTGATCGTGCTGCTCGGGCTGCCGGTCGTGGTGACGGCGGCCGTCACCGTCGTGGCGCCCCCGGCCGTGATGGAGGCCGGCGAGGCCGAGACCTGGAGGGCCGTCGGGACGTGCGCGACCGTCGCGGTCGCGTGGGCGGACGCGGTGGTGAGGGCGTCGGTCGACGCGACGGTCGAGGTGATCGTGGCGGTCGTGCCGACGGCGCCGCTGACGGTGTACGGGATGTGGATCGCGGGGAGGGCGGTGCCGGGCTGCGTGCCGGCGGCCGAGGAGTCCGTGCACGCGACGGTCTGACCGCTGGAGTCGGACGGGTCCGTCGCGCAGCTCCAGGTGCCGTCCGAACCACCCGCAGCGTTCGGCGTCGCACCCGCGTCGAACCGGGTGGTGACCTTGACGAGGCCCTGCTCGGCACCGCCGCTCGCGGCGACGGCCGGCGTGACGGTGTAGATGTCGCTGTCGCCGCGCTGTGGCGAGGGGTCCGACACGGACGCCGTGGCCGCGAGCTGCGGCACCGCGCCCGTGAGCGAGGTCGCGGTGAACTGGTTCACCTCGTGGACGTCGTAGGAGCCGCCGGTCGACCCGACCCACCCGTAGGTGAGCTTGTACGGGTACCCGGTCGACGGATCGATCCAGCTGGCGGGGAACGTGGCACCGGAGGTGGTCACGTTCGGCAGGGTGCCCATGAGGGTCTGCGGTCCAGCGGTGGCGCCGATCGAGTCGTACACGATCGCCCAGTTGCCCGCGGGGACGGCGGTCTTCGGCAGGACCGAGGTGCCGTTCGCACCCGTCATCCCCTTCGACAGCACCGTCGCCGTCGAGGTGTTCACGACGATCTCGACGGGCACGTCCGCGTCGGTCCGGCTGGACACCGTGGCCTCGGTCAGGGCACCCGAGGGCGGGGAGCTCGCGATGTAGCAGTAGCCGACCGTCCCGTTGCCGGGGCCGCGGACGGTGACGTTCGCCTTGCCGTTCGTGGTGTTCGAGGCGACACCGGTGGTGCAGTTCGTCCCGCTGTACGTCGTGGTCTTGTAGTTGCCGTACGCGTCGAGTCCGAGCCCGAGGTACCCGTAGGGCAGGCCGCTCGCCGTCGAGCCGTAGTCGTGGTTCGCGCTGTAGCCGAGCGATCCACCGGTCGGACCGGTCTGGGTCGGCGGCTTCGGCGCGTAGGGGTCGGTGGCAGCGAGGTAGAACGCGATGCCGTCCGCGCCGTTGCCGCCGTACTGGTAGGAGTCGAACGTCACGTCGAGGCCCTGGGCGATCGGGACGGCGCCCTTGGCTCCCACGCCGCCGACCTTCGTCCCGGTCGCGTCCGTCAGGCGGAGCGCGCCGTTGCTGCTGTCGACGGCCGTGGTGGCGCAGCCCGGGACCGGGGTCTGCGACGTGTCCGTCCCCGCCGTGAGACAGGCGATGTTCGTCCCACCGGGCAGGGTCGGCTTCATGAAGGAACCCGAGTCCGCGATCGAGGGGCCCGTGAACGCCTCCTGCGCGTACTGCGTCGTCGCCGTCGTGGTCGCCGCCTGCGCCGCGGTCGTGGCGAGCCCGACGGACACACCGCCGAGCATGAGTGCGACGCCGAGCACGGCGAGGCGGCGGGCGGTCTTCGGGCGCGCGCGATGGCGCGCGGTCGCGGCAGCGAACACGGCGGCGGTCCTGTCGGATCAGGGGGTTCGGGTCGGCTCGGTCGCAGCGGCTCATGCCGGGGTTCCGAGTCCTCCCAAGGTACTGACGCCGCCGGTTCCATTCACCTGCATCGAGACCCCCAGTGCGGGGCACGTCCCCCGTGTGGAGGACCGGGCGGGGTCACGGGAGCTGGTCGACCGCTCAGAGAACGGACGGCCCGGGTCTGAGCCCCGCTCACGCGGGCGCCGTTCCGGGTCCCCGCGGGCGATAGGCTCGACGGCGATGCGTCCGACGGTGCGGGACGTGGCCGCCCTCGCCGGGGTGTCGCCAAAGACGGTGTCCAACGTGATCAACGGCGGCGTTCCGGTGCGCCCCGACACCCGGCAACGGGTGGAGGCGGCCCTCGCCGAGCTCGACTACGTCCCGAACCTGTCGGCGCGGGGGTTGCGCAACGGCCGGTCCGGCACGATCGCGCTCGCACTGCCCGACCTCGGGACGTCGTACTCGGCCGAGCTCGCCCGTGCGTTCGTCGAGCTGGCGCGCGGGCACGGGTGGGCGGTCCAGATCGACCAGACCGGGTCGGACCCCGCGCGCGAGATCGACCTCATCTCGCGGGCGCGGGCCCACCTGGTCGACGGCCTCGTGCTCAATCCGGTCACCCTCGGCGAGAGCGTCGTGGCGAACGGGCGGGGTCTGCCGCCGACCGTCGTGATCGGCGAGGTCGAACCGCAGGACGTGGACCAGGTCCACGTGGACAGCTTCGCGGCCGGCCGCGACGTCGGCCGTCTGCTCATCGCCACCGGGCATCGACGGATCGCGCTGCTCGGCACCTCGGACGACTCCTTCCGCACCGCCTCGAGCGAGACCCGACACGAGGGGCACCGCGCGGCGCTCCGCGAGGCCGGCCTGCCCGAGGACCCGACCCTGTCGATCGCCATCGGATCGTGGTCGACCTCGGCCGCCGCCGCAGCGATGTCCCGGTTCCTCGACCAGCACGGGCCGCCGGACGCCGTGTTCTGCTTCACGGACTCCATGGCGCTCGGTGTGCTCCACGTCCTCGCCGACCGTGGCGTCCGCGTGCCCGAGGACGTCTCGGTGGTCGGGTTCGACGACATCGAGGAGGCCTCGTTCGCGGTGCCGTCGCTGACCACCGTCTCGTTCGACAAGCGCGCGATCGCCGAGGCCGCCCTGACCGCGCTCGAACGCCGGATCGAGGACCCCGACGCGCCGCGGATCGTGCAGGTCGTGCCGCACCACATCGTCGAGCGTGCGAGCGTCGCCCCGCGCCGGGGCTGACACCCCCGCCGGATGAGCGGGCCGGCCGGCCGCGACGCGCGGCCCAGCGCGACCCCCAACGCTCGCCACCGTCGGCACGACGCGCCGACGGCGGCTTGTGGAGGCGAGTTACAACGATGTAAAACGGGAGCGACCACCACCACACGACGACGTGAGGACCACATCGCGCATGTCCACCGCAACCATCACCGTCGACCGCGAGTTCATCGTCGGTCCCGTTCCGCGCCGACTGTTCGGCTCGTTCGTCGAGCACATGGGCCGATGCGTCTACACCGGGATCTACGAGCCCGGCCACCCGAACGCCGATGAACACGGGTTCCGCCGTGACGTGCTCGACCTCACCCGCGAGATGGGCGTCTCGATCGTCCGCTACCCGGGCGGCAACTTCGTCTCCGGCTACCGCTGGGAGGACGGGGTCGGCCCCGTCGAGCAGCGTCCCCGCCGGCTCGACGGCGCCTGGCACACGGTCGAGACGAACGCCTTCGGTCTGCACGAGTTCGCCGCCTGGGCCAAGGATGCGGGGGTCGAGGTCATGGAGGCCATCAACCTCGGCACCCGCGGCGTCGAGGAGGCCCGTGCCATCGTCGAGTACGCGAACCACCCGGGCGGCACGGAGTGGTCGGACAAGCGTCGCGCCAACGGAGCCGAGGAGCCGTTCGACATCCGCGTGTGGAACCTCGGCAACGAGCTCGACGGCCCCTGGCAGATCGGCCACAAGACCGCCGACGAGTACGGCCGCCTGGCGCAGGAGGCCGGCAAGGCGATGAAGCTCGTCGACCCGACGATCGAACTCGTCGCGGTCGGCTCGTCGAACTCGCACATGCCGACCTTCGGGTCGTGGGAGTACACGGTCCTGTCGCACGCCTACGACGAGGTCGACTACATCTCGATGCACGCGTACTACCAGGAGCACGACGGCGACGCGCTGTCGTTCCTTGCGAGCGCGAACGACATGGACTACTTCATCGAGTCCGTCGTGGCCACGGCCGACGCGGTCAAGGCGAAGCGCCAGTCCTCCAAGGTCGTCAACGTCTCGTTCGACGAGTGGAACGTCTGGTACCAGCGTGGGCTCGAGACCGAGGACCAGCCGCACGTCGTCGGCAAGGCCCAGTGGCGCGAGCACCCGCGGCTCATCGAGGACCAGTACAACGTCACCGACGCGGTGGTCGTCGGTACCTTCCTCAACTCGCTCCTCCGCCACGGCGACCGCGTCACGATCGCGAACCAGGCCCAGCTGGTCAACGTGATCGCGCCGATCCGCAGCGAGGAGAACGGTCCCGCGTGGCGTCAGACCATCTACTGGCCGTTCGCCCGCACCGCGGAACTCGCCCGCGGGGACATCCTCCGTACCGTCGTCCGGAGCGACCGGTTCGCCTCGTCCCAGTACGGGGACGCCGACGTCGTCGACGCGAGCGTCACGTACGACGCCGATCGCGGCCGCGTCGCGGTGTTCGTCGCCAACCGCGGTCTCGAGGAGGCGTCGGACGTCACCGTGGCCCTCCGCGGCTTCACGGCCGGCCAGGTCACGCGTGCCGAGGTCCTGACGATCCCCGAGGGCGGGGACCGCTTCACCGCGAACACCGAGGCGGCGCAGGACGCCGTCGGCCTCACACCGCTGCAGGCGTCGGTCCAGGACGGCGCGCTCCGCACCACCTTGCCGCCGCTGTCGTGGGCGGTCCTGGAGGTCGAGGTCACCCAGGCCTGACCGGCCCCGGCTGGCCCCGGCTGGCCCCGGCTGGCCCCGGCTGGCCCCGGCCACCGTGCCGAAACCACCGGCCAGATCGCAGAACATGCCGCTCACGTTCACACGTGAGCGGCATGTTCTGCGATTTCGAGGCTCCGGAGGACCGGGAGCCCGGAGACCGGTGGTCAGCGGCGAGCAGCCCCGCGCCCCGCGAACCGCGTGTAGATGAACAGCACGATGACCGCGCCGATGATCGACCCGATGATCCCGGCAGGCTGGAAGAAGCCGTCCATCGGGTCGTGCTGGAAGATGAGGAACCCGAGGAACCCACCCACGAACGAGCCGATGATGCCGAGCACGATGGTCGCGATGATGCCCATCGACTGCCGGCCGGGGATGATGAGGCGGGCGAGCGCACCGGCGATCAGGCCGATGATGATCAAGCTGATGATGAGACCGATCAAGAGGTCCTCCTGGTGTTGCGTTAGTCCGCTACGCCACGGCGGGTTCGCCGTAGCGGTGATCAGCACCTGAGTCAACTCCGAATCCGCCCGACGTGTTACGCCGCCGTGCGCCGCGTCGGGTCAGCCGTCGCGGCGCAGCGTCGTGTTCGGGGCCTCGCCGAACTCGGCGGCGTAGGCCGCGGCGAAGCGTCCCTTGTGGCCGAATCCGTGCGCGCCCGCGATCTCGGCGACGGTGTCCGTGCGGTGGTCGGCCGCGAGCAACCGGTCCCGCACCATGCTGAGCCGAACGCGACGGAGGTACGTGGTGGGCGTCATCCCGTGCGTCCGGTTGAACGCCTCCTGCAGCCCGCGCATGCTCATCCCGGCCGCGGCGGCGACGTCGGTGATGCCGATCGGGCTCGTGGCGTGCTCGCGGATGAAGCGCTCGGCGGCAGCGACCCGGGCTTCCGCGGCCGTCCCGACCCCGTCGGGGTCCGTCGCCGGCACGACCGGCCAGTGCGGGAACGCGGCCAGGAGGCCCTCCGCAGCCGTCCGCGCCAGCGCGCGCTCCGCGTCGAGCGTCACGGTCGCGGGACCGCTGATGAGCGTCACCGCGACCTGCCGCACCATGGCCCACCACGCCGAGCGGGCCTCGCCCGTGGGGATGTGGTCGTGGTCGAACCCGAGCGGTCCCGGAGCCCAGCCCCCGCGTTCCGCCGCGACCTCCTCGACGATCGACCGATCCACGTGGAGCAGGTCCTTGTCGAAGCCGTCGTAGCGGAACGGGAACGACCCGGTGGGGTAGAGGACGGGTTCGCCCTCGGACACGTCGAGCCCAGCGATGGAGCCGCTGCCCTCCTTGAGCCACGCGACGACGTACTCGTCGGCCGACGTCTCGAGTTCACCCGACACCATCCCGGTCAGCCGGGTGGACGCGAGCGACAGCAGTCCGGTCCCGGTGACGGTGTGTCGGAAACCGAACGGCCGGCCGTCGGCGTCGGCCTGGACGTCCCAGCCGACGGCGTGGTGCGTGGTCTGCAACAACACCCGCGCCTGCTCGACGTCCTGGCTCGTCGCGACCCTGCGCTCCCGGGTGATACGGGCGGTTCCTTCCATCGTCCGCTCATCATCACGGTGCTGTGCAGGGTTCGGCAATTCCGTACGCGCACTGTTCGGCCAGACTCCGTACTGCCCGCGCTCTGCGGATGATCGGACGGTCACCGGGCCGTCATCGCGAGGACCGATCGCCCATCGGGAGCACCTGCGGCCAGGTCACTGCGGCTCCGAGGACACCGCCGGGTCGACCGCGTCGAGCACGGCCCGGTAGGTGCGCGGATCGCTGAGGATCCGGAAGTGCCCGCCGACGGGCAAGCGCTCGTTCTTCGCCCCGACGAGGGCACTGCCCTCGGGGATCATCGTGTCGAAGACGCCGTAGACCGACGTGATCCGGCCGTTCGCGTGCACGTCCGCGAGGAGCGCGGCCAGGGTCGGGTCGTGCACCGAGAACGCCCGGAGCGTCGCGTTCGGCGCGAACCGTGCGTACGACGAGCCGCCGAACGGGGCCGACACGGCGACCATCCGGTCGACGCGACCACCGCCGTCCAGCAGGGTCATCGCGTACTTGCCGATCAGTCCGCCCTTGCTGTGGGTGACGAGGAGCACGTCGTGGAGGTCCTCGGCGCGGATCTGGTCCATCACGAGTCGGGCACCGGCGCGCACCGACTGCCGGTTGTGCCGCAACGCCGTCACGACGAACACCGGGTGCCCGTGATCGTGCAGCGCGTCCATGAGGGGCCGCATGAAGTGCCACGTCTCGTACACGCCCGGCACCACGACGATCGGCTGGCGGTCACCGCTCCGGTAGTCGTCGGCCGTCGTCGGCCCGAGGCTCCGCAGCTGCCACACCGCCGCGTACCACCAGTCGAGCAGGAACCATCGCGCGTCGCGCAGGTGCACGGCCAGGCGGGGAGGTGGGTCGGGCGTGCTCCGCGCCTCCCGGTCCCGCCACCCGGTCGCGCCCGTCACCGGAGCTGCCCCACGGTCTGGACGCGGATGAACTCGTCGACGATCGCCGCGACGGCACCGGGGTGGGCGTCCTGCACGTGGTGCGGTCCGGGCAGCTCGATGAACGCGGCTTCTCGCGCGACCCCGGCGACACGGGCGGCCCAGCCGCGGGGGGCGACCGGGTCCTCGGTGCCGCGCATCACGAGCACGGGGACCTCGAGCGCAGCGACCGACCGCAGCGTCGGGTACCGCATCATCACCCGGAGCTCCCGCAGGTACGTCGGCATGCTCCGGAGGTAGTCGGTGAGGAGCGTCGCGTTCATCGCCGGCCGCTCGCGGATGCCGTCGACCGCGAGCGAGAACCCCTGCTGCAGGAGCGTCCGCCGCCGGTCGTCGATCACCGGGCCGATGAGCCCCACCGAGGTCACGAAGCCCGGGTCCTGGAGTGCCATCCCGACGACGACCTGCGTGCCCATCGACTGCCCGATCGCCAGACACTGCTCGACGTCGCAGGCGCGGAGCGCGGTGATGACGAGTCGGGCGAGGTCCTCGATCTCGAGTCGGCGATCGGGAGACGGGGAGTCGGCGAAGCCGGGCAGGTCGACCGCGATCGTCCGGTACGAGCGCGAGAGCACCCGCTGCACGCGCTTGAACGACCGGTGCGACATGCCGATCCCGTGCACCAGGACGATCGTCGGCGCCAGGGTGTCCCGAGCACGGCCGGCGGGGGCCAGGGTGCGGAGCCGGAGGACACACCCTTCGACGTCGACGGTCTCGACGAGTGGGCGCATGGAGATCACGCTACGCGGCACGCCCGACGGGATGACCATCCGCGACATCAGCGTCGTCCTCGGCGTCTCCCACCAGCGCGTGCATCAACCGCTGCACGTGGAGGAGCACCAGCCGTCGCGCGTCCTGAGCCCCGGCGGTCACTCCCGCCGAACGCGGGTCGCCAGGTGCAGCGCCAGCCGGGTCTCGGGATCGGCGAGGTCGACCGCGAGCAGCCGCTCGACGCGTGCGATGCGGTCGGCGACGGTGTTGCGGTGCACGCCGAGCACGGCGGCGGTCTCGGCGAGCGACGACTCCGCGTCGAGGTAGGCGGCGAGGGTGACCCGGAGTGCGCCGCCGCCGCGCTCGAGCGGTGCCAGCAACTGCTCCGCGGCCGGGAGGAACGTGTCGGTCTCCGTCCACGCGAGCAGGAGCTGCGCGAGGCCGAGTCGGTCCACGTGGACGAAGTGCCCCGACTCCGGCCGGCCACCGGCGAGCCGGGCGGCATCGGTCGCCTCGCCGAGGGTCCGGACGAGCCCGACGAGCCCCGCTTGCACGCTGCCGACGCCGACGGCGGTGTCGAGCCCGGGGCGGAGCGCCGCCTGCGCACGGCGGACGGCGGTGGCGACGGCACCGATCCGCAGGTGGTCCGGTTCGTCGAGGTCCGACGTCCAGAGCGCCCATCCATCACCTTGTTCGACGACGTCGACCTCGAGCCCGGCGGCCGCCATGGCGACCTCGACCTCGCCGCGGAGGGCGACCTGGTCGACGGGGTGCCGGGTGACCACACGGATGCCGACGTGCCAGGCGTCGAGCTGCCACCCCGCCGCGAGCGTCCGCTGCACGAGGCCCGGCTCCGGGCTGCCGTCCGCCGCGCGGAGCTCGTCGAGCATCGCGGTGCGGTAGCGGGCGTCGCGTTCGTCGTCGAGCCGGGTGAGCACGAGCCGGTGTCCGACGGCGACCGCGGCCACCCGGAGCGCCACGGCCATCGTGGTGCGCTCGGCTCGGACCGGCGCGGTGAGCCCGACGCCGAGCCACGCCCGCGCGCCGATGCCCGTCCCGACGGGGACGAGCACGAGGGTCTCGTCGCCGTCCGTGACCGTGATGGGGTCGCTGCCGCCGGCGGCGCGGGCGAGCATCCGCACGGCCCCGGCGCCGACCCCGGGTCCGCGGAGCGGCCGGCCGGCGGCGTCGAGGAAGCGCACGGGTGCGCCGAGCTGGCGGTCGAGCTGCCGGAACAGGTCGTCGAGGTCGGGTCCGGCCTCGAGCCCGATCCGCGCGACGGCCACCGCGGCACGGGCTGCCGGGGCCTCTCCCGTGCCGACGAGTTCGTGCAGGCGGACGGAGGTGGACCACGCGTCGTCCGTGGCGAGCACGGCCACACCGAGGCGGTCGGCGAGCGCACGGGTCCCCGGGCCGGGCGTCGGGGCGGAGTCCGGGACGGCGGCGGGGTCCGGCCGGACGACGAGCGTGCGGACCCCGACGCCGGCGGCGCGCCGCAGGAGGACGTCGAACCGCGCGTCGAACCGGGCGACCGGTGTCAGGAGCACCACGGCGCACCCGTCACCGCCGGCCGTGCCGGAGAGCTCGCGACCGACGACGTCCACCGCTCCGACGAGTCCGAGCACCCGCGCGACACCGGGGTCGTCCGGCCCCGCGAGGAGCCGGACCTCGGACGTGGCGGTCGACAGCATCGCCAGCAGTTCGCGGAGCGGGATCACCGCACGCCCGCCGGTTCGGGCACGACGTCGGCGTCCACCCCGTAGGCCCGGGGCGCGACGCGGCCGAGTCGCACGGGATCGGCCCACCACCAGTCGGCGCCGGGCAGCACGAGCACCGCGAGTTCGTCCCCGGTGCGGATGCGATCCGCCGCGACCGGGTCGAGCGACCGGGCGTCGACCACGACGATGAGGCTCGGGGTGCTCGCGACGGGCTCGCCGTCGACGAGGCAGTGCACGTACTCGCTCCCGGCCTCGATCCGGGCGACCGCACCCGTGCGGGTGTCCACGATCGCGGTGGTGCTGTGCACGAACGCCATGGCGTCACCCGCGCGGTCGACGTCGACGACGCGGCCGAGGGCGACGACCCGCCCGCCGACCGCCCGCGCCAGGGCCTCGGGGCCCGCGGCAGCGGCGAGCGCCCGCCCCGTCCGCAGGGCACGTGTGACGCTCCCCGCAACGGCTCGTGCACGCAGCGCGGCGATGGGCACCGGCCCGATCGCGAACGCGGCCCAGCCACCGCTGTGGGACACGGCCTCACGCCAGACGGTCTCGAGGTCGCCGGGACTCGGCGCGTCGACGACGATCCGGAGGCCGCTGCTCGTGGCTGCGGCCGCGGTGACCGGCAGTGCTCCGGCGGCGAACAACGTGAGCTGGTCGAGGCGGGGGGTCGCCCTGCCGACGAGGTCGGCGTCGACGAGCGGCCGCCCCACCAGGTGCGCGGTGAGCGCGGCCGCCGGCCCGGTCACGCCGCCGATCTGGGCCGGGAGGACCGCGTCGGCACGGTCGCCCGTCCAGCGTTCGACGGCGGCGAGCGCGTCCGGGAGCTCGCGACCGCTCGGCATCTTCTCCTCGAGCACGGTCGTCGAGCCGACGAGGCCCACCGCCGCGACCCGTTCGAGTCGGCGGTCGTCCAGCGACAACACGGGGACCCCGAAGCCGGGGCCGACGCGCCGGATGGCGCTGACGGTGTGGTCGACGCGACCGCCGCCACCGCAGCCGAGCAGGGCGGCACCACGCCCGAACGCGGGCACGTCGGCGGCCTGGAGGCGCGTCACGCGCTGACCGTGCCCGTCGCCTCCGTCCATGGCTCCATGCTCCCATCGGGCGCCGCGTCCGCCCCCGCCGCCGAGCACATCGGTGGACGCACGTCCCCGACGGCCCCCTGTGGATGGAGCACCTCGACGGGCGTGAACGCGTCCTCGAGCCCGAAGCAGGCCGGCCCGAACACGGCGAGCGCCTCGGGCGTGCGCATGAGCGCGGGCGTCGACACGCCGACGACGCGGACCCGCTGCCCGTACCGGAGCCGTTCGGTGGTGATCGGTTCCGCGGTCTCGGCGTCGAGCACGCAGATGAGATCGGGGACGACGGCGAGGAGCTCGTCACCGCGACGGGCGACGAGGTTCTCGTTCTGGAACACGATCTCGACGTCGCCGGCCGCGCCGCTGATCGTCGCCCGTCCACGCGCGAACCCCTCGACCGTGCGCCGCTCGACGTCGACGACCTTGCCCTCGTGCAGCTCGCGCAGGTGGGTGTAGATGGTGCGGGAGAACGCGGTGGCGAGTTCCGCGACGGGGTCGCGGTGGGCCTCCCGTGCGTGCCGGACGGCCCGGCCGACCGCCAGCGCGAGCGACAGGGTCCGCGGGACCGCGGTGTCGCGCACCTGCCGGCCGGTCATGGCGTACTCGGCGATGTAGGCGACGCCGCCGAGCCGGATCGTGACGCCGCGCGCGAGCCACTCCATCTGCCGGTTGTCGTGCCCGGTCTCGATCACGACACCGTGGCCGCGCTCGTCACTGATCGCGAGCGGCGATCCGGGCACGCCGTACACCGAGAACGTCTCCATCTGGAGCTCGGGGAACGCGCGCCCCATGCCGTCGGCGTCGACGACCGGGAGGCCCCCGGTCGCGCCGACGAGGAGGGGGATCATCGAGTTGATGCCCCCGCACTCGATGGGCATCGTGGCGGTCGCGGTGCGTCCCAGGTGCGCCTCGAGTCGCCGCAGGGCGCCGAGGGGCTCCGGGCCGGCCGGGATGCGTTCGAGCACGACCGTCGGGGCGCCCATCTGCGCGGTGGGGATCACGAAGGCGTCGTCGTCGAGCTCGTCCGGGTCGAGGATCGTGACCGGGCCGTGCTCCTGCATCGCGGCGCGGACGAGCAGCATCCCGATGGTCGGGTCCCCGCCGCCGCCCGTGCCGAGGAGCGCGGCGCCGCGGGCGAGGTCCGGGAGGTCCTCGATGCCGAGCTGCCAGCTCACGCGCGCACCCCCGGGCTCGTCGTGCCGTCGAAGCGCACCGCGTCGAGGTCGTACCCGAAGTACCGCGGACCGGCGAGTTCGAGCGCTGCGGGGCTGTGCCAGCGCGGGTCAGCCGGCGCCGTGACGATGCGGACCCGGGCGCCGAAGCGGAGCCCCTCGGTCGTGATCGGCTCCCCCGTCTCGGCGTCGAGCGTGATGACGAGGTCCGGTGTCGTGGCGCGGGCGCGGCCGTCCACCTCGACGAACAGGTGCTCGTTCTGGAACCGGAGCACGGCCTCCCGTCCGGTGTCGTCGGCCATCCCGGCGATGTGGGCCGTACCGCGCGCGAACCCGGTGACGGTCTTCCGCTCGACGTCGGTGACCTTGCCGGCGAACACGACCTGGCCGCCGAGGACGTCGGCGACCGCGGCGACCGGGTCCTCGTTCGCGGCACGCGCGTCGACGAGGGCCTCGCCGAGCCGGACGCACAGCGACAGGCTGCCGCGGACGTACGACTCCTTCATCTCCGCGCCGGACATCGCGTACTGCGACGTGATCGCCGAGCAGCCCATCTCGACCGTGGCGGTGCGGGCCAACCGTTCCGCCCAGCGGTTGTCGATCGTGTCGAACACCGCGGTGTTGCCCTTCTCGTCGGACAGGGACATCGGCGTCGCGCTGATGCCCGACAGCGTCGGCAGGACCATCTGGACCTCGGGGAACGCACGACCCATGCCGTCGCCGTCGACGAGGGGGAGACCGAGCTCCGCGGCGGCGACGATCGGCGTCGTCGAGTTCACCCCGCCGACCTCGATGCAGGCCAGGTGCGTGGGCGTCACGCCGCGGTAGGCGGCGAGGCTGCGCACCGCCTCGGCGAACTGCGTGGCGGACGGCAGCTTCTCGACCATGACCGTCGGCGCGCCGATCATCGCGACGGCGAGCACGACCGCGTCGTCGGGCAGGTCCTCGATCTGCACCACCGGGACCGGCCCGTGCTGCCGGACCGCGGCCTCCGCGAGCAGGCGGCCGATGTAGGGGTCACCACCACCGCCCGTGCCGAGGATCGCGGCGCCGCGGGCGAGCGCCGAGCAGTCCTCGCCGATCACGGTGAGCGGAGCGACGGGCGTGGTGTCGATCGCGCTCATCGGACGAGCGCCCCGAGTGCGAGGTCGCCGACGGCCTTGGCGCGGATCCGTGTCGCGTTGCCCGGCAGGTACGGGATCGGGACCTCGTCGAAGTCGACGATGTCGACCGTGGACGGGTCCGCACCGGCCGCGATCGCCCGGTCCACGGCCTCCTGACGGGCGTCGTCGACGACACTCGCCCGCTTGCCCTCGCTGATCGCGTAGACCTTGTCGATCTCGCCGCTCACCTGTGCGATCGCGGCGCCGATCGCGTTCGCGACCGAGAAGTGCTCGGGCCGGTGCACCACGCCGAGGCCCTCGAGCTCGTCCGGCAGCAGCACCGAGCCGCCGCCGACCGCGACGACCGGCAGGGGCGCCGAGGAGGTCCGCATCCGCTCGACGACGTCGGCGACGCGGGCGGCGATCACCCCGAGCGCGCGCTGCGCCACGGCGTCGGACACCCCGGCGACGAGCGAGGCGTCACCGATCACGCCGCGGCCGCCACGGACGGCGACGTCGGTCGCGGTCAGGGTCGTCCCGCCGAACACGAGCGCCTCCTCGGCGAGCCGGTAGCCGACCGAGTCCGGGCCGACGAGGGCGCCGTCCTCGCGGATGCGGGACCCGCCGCCGATGCCGATGGACAGGACGTCCGGCATGCGGAAGTTCGTCCGGACCCCCGCGACCGCGACCTCGCCCGTGGCCTCGCGCGGGAACCCCGCGGTCAGGACCCCGACGTCGCTCGTCGTCCCACCGACGTCGACGACCGCGCATGTGTCGAACCCGGACAGCACCGCGGCGCCGCGCATGGAGTTCGTCGGGCCGGACGCGAAGGTCGCCACCGGGTAGCGACGGGCGTACTCGACGTCCATCAGGGTGCCGTCGTTCTGGCTGAGGAACAGCGGGGCGTCGATGCCGCTGCCGGTCACCGACGCGGCGAGGCCGTCGACGATGCGCTCGGCGAGCTCCCGCAGAGCGGCGTTGATGATCGTGGCGTTCTCGCGCTCGAGCAGTCCGATGCGGCCGATCTCGCTCGACAGCGAGAACGCCACGTCCGGACCGAGCTCGGCGGCCATGATCTCCTGCGCGCGCTGCTCGAACTCGTCGTTGATCGGCGAGAACACCGACGAGATCGCCACCGACCGGATCCCGGCGGCACCGATCGCCGCGGCGTGCCGCCGGAGTTCGTCCGGGTCGAGCTCGGAGATCGTCCGTCCGTCGAACTCGTGGCCGCCGTGCGCCAGGAACGGTCGTGCGCCGACCGCGCCGACCAGGTGCTCGGGCCAGTCCGTGAACGGCGGCAACGACGCGGTGGCCGGCAGCCCGAGCCGGACCGCCGCGGTCGGGGCCAGTCCCCGCGCCTCGACGAGGGCGTTGATGAAGTGCGTCGTGCCGATCATCACGCCGTCGATGTCCTCGGACGTGAACGCCCGCTGCTCCTGCAGGCCGGCGAGCGCGGCGACGATGCCGGACGTGACGTCCGCGCTCGTCGAGCGCTTCACCGCCGCGGCGACCGTGCTGCCGTCCATGAGGACCGCGTCCGTGTTCGTGCCGCCGACGTCGATGCCGATGCGCATGGGGTTCCCTTCGGTGGTGCTGGTGGTGCGTGGGTTGTCTCTTATACACATCTGACGC